>CAZJTM010000070.1:0-26530 GCA_964548925.1 uncultured Verrucomicrobiota bacterium
GCCCTTGCTGTCGAAGAGGAATTGCTGGTTGCCGCCGGCGGCGGCGCGGACCTCCTCGTCGGTGAGCTGGAAGAGGAAGTTCACGGATTGCCAGTCGTCGGTGAGGGCGAGCTGGGCGTTGAACGGCCGGCCCTGGGCGAAGGTGGCGAGGAAGTTCCCGGGGGTGTTCGGGGTGAGGGCGAGGCGTTTCTGGCTGCGGTAGCCGAGGGCGTCAAAGAGTGCGGTGGCCGCGCTGGCGAGGGGCTGGCTGGCGAAGCCGGCCAAGGCGGCCTGGATGGTTGTTTTGGCCTGGAGTGCGGTGGCGGGCATGGGTCAGGGTTGTTTCTTCCGTTTCGCCAGGGTTTGCGCGGCGGCTTCGAGCTGTTGGATGGCCTCGGCCTCGCCTGCGGCTTCCAAGGCGGCCCGGCGGCGGGCGGCGAAGCGTTCATATTCAGCGGCGGCTTTGTGCTCGGCTTCCTCCCGGGAGACGCGGCCGGCATCGGGCAGCACGGCGCGCTCGTGGAAGCGGAGGAAGTCATCCAGCCTGGCCTGCCAATCGCGCATGGAGATTTGTTTCCGGCGCCGGGCCTGGTCCTCCGCGTAGTCCAGAAACATGGTGACGATGCGGTTCAGCTCGCTGATTTCGTCCTGGCGGAGGTAATTCTTGGCGATGGTGACATCCGGCCGATGGACGGCGCCTCCGTGCCAGGAGGTGAGACCCATGTTGGGCCGGGTGTGGTCGGCGCGTTCGGCGATGAGTTCCGGGGCCGTCTTGCCGGTGACGGCGTAGTGGAGCTTGTTCTGCGCGGTTTGGAAGAAGCGCTGCGTCGCAGCGTCGTCGGCGCGATAATCGGCGGCGAGGGCGAAGATTTCGCGGATGCGCAGATACATGCGGCGTTCGCTGGCGCGGATGTCGCGGATGCGTTCGAGCAGCTCGTCGAAGTAATCCGGCACGCCCGGCCCGGGCGGGTTCTTGAGGCGCTCATCATCGAGGACGAAGCCCTTGCGGAGGAACTCTTCGAGGCGGGCGGTGGCCCATTGGCGGAATTGCGTGCCGCGCGGACTGCGGACGCGGTAGCCAACCGCGAGGATGGCCTCCAGCCGGTAATGCCGCAGCCGGCGAGAAACGGTGCGCGCGCCTTCCCGGCGAACTTGTAAGTAGTCCTTACAGGTTGCCGCCTCGGTCAACTCTCCCTCCGCGTAGATGGCCTTGAGGTGCAAAGTGACGTTTTGCGGAGTGGTCTGGAACAACTCTGCAATCTGGGCCTGAGTCAGCCAGATCGTGCCCCCGTCGAACCGGCACTGGACGCGGGCTTGTCCGTCCTCCGTCTGGTAGAGCACCAGGCTGGATTGGGTTGGGCGTTCCGGGTCGTTCATGCGGCTTTGATGACCAGCCAGGTGACCAGCTCGAAATCCGTGGTGTCGGTGGCTTGGTCTTGTTGATCGGGGATTTTGAAGCCGCGGCCGGTCTGGAGACCGGCGGCGACGCGCTTGCGGAAGGTGGCGACGATGGACGCCACGGCTTTCTGGAGCAGGTGGTCGTAATGGGCGGTGTTGCTGCCGTCGGCGGTTTGCTGGTCGAACAGGGTGCAAAGGTGTTCGCAGGGCGCGGTCTTGCCGGCGCAGAGGTCGCGGTAGATGCCGAGAATCTGTTTGGGCTGGGCAAAGCCGAGCCGCACGTTGCCGTCGTCGAGCACGTAAACGAGGAAGTAGGGCTGGAGCGGGTTCACCGTGGCCGACGCGCCCTCGCCCTGGCCCGCTCCCCCTGCGGGAGCGGGAGGACCTGAAGGGGCTGGGCCATCCGCGCCGTGTTTCTGGCGCAGACACCAGATGACGCCGGGGGCGATGGCTTTGATCTGCTCGTGGGCCGGGACGACGGTGTAGAGGCCGAACGGCGCGGCGTCGAGCGTCGCCCGGTTGGTTTCGAGGTATTTCAGGAGGTCAACGCGGAAGTCGTCGAGGGTGAATTCCGTGAGCGAGACGGTTTCCGCGAGGTCTTCGAGGTCCAGCACCTCGTCTTTGAGGCGGAGCAACTGGCGGTCGCGGTAGCGGAGGTCGTCCTTGATGAGGTCCTGCAATTCGTCCTGCTTGAGGAGGTTGTCTTCGAGGGTGGCGGCGAGGTCCACCAGGGCCATGCGGGCTTCGACGCGGTGCTTGAGGCTGATGTAGTTGTCGAGGTTGGGCGTGGGCCAGAAATTGACCAGTTGGACGGCGGGGTTGAGGCTGCCGATGCGGTCAATGCGGCCGAAACGCTGGATGATGCGGACGGGATTCCAGTGGATGTCGTAGTTCACCAAGTAGTCGCAGTCCTGCAGGTTCTGGCCCTCGCTGATGCAGTCCGTGGCAATGAGCAGGTCAATCTCGCCCTCCTGGGGCAGGGTCGGGATTTTGGCGCGGCGTTTGGCGAGGGGCGAGAAGTTGGTCAGGATGTGGTTGTAGTCCGTGTGCCGCTGGAAGCCCGGCGGCTGGAACGTGGTGCGGTTTTCCCCGCTGCCCACCACGAGGGCGGCGTGGATGCCGAGTTCCTTGAGCGCCCAGTCGTGGAGCTGCTCGTAGAGATAATTGGCCGTGTCCGCGAAGGCGGTGAAGACGAGAACTTTGCGGTTGAGTTTGCCCTCCTTGTTTTTGGTGGGCCGGCGGACCTTCTCCTCGATGAGCCTTTTCAATTCGGCCAGTTTGGCGTCGCGGTCGGGAGTAACGGCGGCGGCCGAGGCGTGAAGGATCGTAAGCTGGTCTTTGTCTTTGCGCAGGTCCTCGAGCCATTTCTCCAGGCGCAGGTGCTCCAGCTTGTATTTGAACTTGCCGCCGACCTCGAGCGCATCGCGGAGTTCCTCATCGTCGTCGAAGCCGAGGGTCAGTTCGTCCGCCGCCAGTTCGTCCGCGCCCTGTTGCCTCGCCTGGAAGCGGGCGATTTTCTGCTCGAGCTGGTCAATCTTGGCGATGGTGCGGTCCATGGTGGCTTCAAACGACTGCACCGAGCTTTCGAGCCGTTTGAGGAAGCCGACCTTCATCATGCCGATGAGGAACTTTTCGCGGTCGGCCTGCGTGAAAGGGTCGCGGGTGGGCGTCTGGTAGAGCGGCTTGAACTCGTCTTTGACATAGCGGGAGGGGGCGAAGAGCGAGAGTTTGTAGCCCTCCATTTCCTCGTTGAGCTTGTCGTAGGAAAGGAAGCGGCGCTGGGAGTCAATCTCCGGGTAAATGGAGACGGGCTTCAGGCGTTTCGGAAAGCCGCCGAGCCGGTCCATCTCGTGGGCGTAATACTTCTGCACGTGCTTGCGGGCGCGGGCGATGGTGAGTTCGTCCAGGAGCTTGAAGAAATCCGAGCCGAGCCGCGGCAGGAGTTCGGAGGTCCGCCGCTTCTCCGGCGGCTGTTTCGCCCAGTTCGTGAAATGGGCCTGGGCCTGACGCAGCGTCTCCTTGACGCTGGCAATGCCGACCGTCTCGCGGAACGCCTGGTCGTTGTCGGCCGAGATGAATGCGATCTGGTTGCGCAGGTCTTTCAAGTCGTTGTTGACCGGCGTGGCGGACAGCAGCAGGACCTTGGTGCGGACGCCGGACCGAATGATGTCCTCCATCAGGCGCTGGTAGCGGCTGCGGCGAATCACATTGCCCTGCTCGTCGCGGCGGCCGGGCGTGTTGTTGCGGAAGTTGTGCGACTCGTCAATAACCACCAGGTCGTAGTTGCCCCAGTTCAGCGTGGCCAGGTCAATGCCGTTGCCCGTGATGCCGTCGGCGCGGCTCAGGTCCGTGTGAAACAGGATGTCATAACGGAAGCGGTCGGCGGCAAACGGATTGAGCAGGTCGTTCAGGCGATAGACCATCCAGTTGGGATGGAGCTTCTTCGGGCACAGCACCAGCACGCGCTCGTTGCGCAGCTCGAAGAACTTGATGACGGCCAGGGCCTCGTAGGTTTTGCCCAAGCCAACGCTGTCCGCGAGAATGCAGCCGTTGTGGGCCAGGATCTTGTTGATCATCCCCTTGACGCCGTCCTTCTGGAAATCGAACAGCGCCTTCCAGATCTCCGTGTCGAACAGCGTCGTCCGGCCCAGGTCCGCGTCGGTCTTGCGCGCGTCGCCCAGGAACTTCTCGAAGATGTGGAAGAGCGTCTTGTAGTAGATGAACTCCGGGGCGTGGTTCTGATACACCTGCGCGAGGTATTGCAGGACCTCGGCTTTGACGTCTTTGACCAGGTTGGGGTCAGCCCAAAGGCGGTCGAACCATGCCTTCAACGCGTCGCGGTCGGCGGGATTGCCGGCGATGAGATTCAGTTCGATGTTGCTCCCGTCTTCTTGCAAGCCAAGCCCGCGCGGCGTGAAGTTCGAACTGCCCAGAATGGCCACCGCGTCCTGCCCTTCGTTGGCGACGTGGTAGAGTTTGCCGTGAAGAAAATTCGTCTGGCAGACGGTCCTGATGTCCACCTTCTGCCGAATCCAGTCGGCGCACTCCCTGGCGACGCGCTTTTGCTGAAGGGTGTTGGCGAGCTTCAACCCGTCGGGCGCGATGAGGAACGCCCTGGTCTCGGTTTTCGCCGGATCGAGCGACTTCACGAAAGCGGGTTCGCCGAAGAGGAAGTCCATGTGCCCGATGCGATCCAGCCATTCCTTGAGCGCGGCGTAGGCGTAAATGGTGAAGTAGGCGGAGACGACGGAAAGCTTTGCCCCGCTCTGGAGATGTGGCTGCAAGAAGTCGGCAACCCGGCCACAGAAGTGGTTGTCGCGAATGCCCGAATTGGCGGTCGAGCCAGACATGTCGCGAGGCAGGATGCGCCAGTCAGCCTGCGAGTTCAAATGGATAGATTTCCAGAACGGCGTCCTTGCTCCTGAAATCCGTCGGGCAGCAGCCGACTAATGGCGGCAGCACGTTCCTCCGTCTGGTGGTGCTTGGCTATTGCCAGTGGCCTCGCGGATCACTCGCTGCACGTTGCCGAGACAACAGCAGCCCTGCGGATTGGTGTGCTCGCAGTCGTCCAGTCCCTGGGCGTACTTGGCCCTGATGTCTGCCGCGATGCGGCAAGTTCCGGTTTCCCTGACCTCCTGCTGAATCGCCGCCACGGTGTGCTGGAAGCAGTAACAGACCAAGCGCTCGGGTTCAGTACGCTTCTGGAAAATCGGTAAGCGCACTTCCGAGCAGGCAACCCGGTCGCCGGTCACCGGATGGAAATACGCCACGTCGCAGGCGCGCGTGGCGCAAAACAGAAATCCGTCCAGTGACTTAAAGTGGTGTCGGGATTCGGGGCGCAGCAACGATTCAAGTGTCCGGGCGGAAACCCGGCGACCTTCGCGGCCACAGCGCGGACGCCGCCAGCGCAATGGCCGGCGCGCCTTCGACGGCATGGCTGAGGTTGGTGAAGAGTTGTTCCATGCCTAAGTCAGCGCGAAGGCGAGGTTGCCGTGGCTGAAGGCTCGTTCAACAACTGGCTCGCCAACCGCGCCGCCTCGCGCGTGAAGCCAGCGCATTTCTCGCGCAGGTTGTGGTCTTTGAAGAACTGCTGGCCCTCGGGCGTGTCGAGCCGGCAACCGAGGAGTTTCTCGCAGTTCGTCGAACCAAACCGCGCTTCGCACTCGCTCAGAAACTGCCGCACCAGCCGATGATTTTCCTCGCGAGGTTCTTGGGCGCTGCTACGGCCCGTGACCAGGCTGATCGCCAGCACGCCGCCGCTGACCGCGCCGCAGATTTCGCCGCTTCGCGAAATGCCCCCGCACAAGCCGGTGGCGATCTTCGGGATCAAGTCCGATTGAATGCCGCGGCTCTCCGCGATGGCTTGCAGGACGCTCTCCGCGCAGCACAAGCCCTGGTTGAAAAGTTCCGCCGCCCGCGCGGCGACTTGATCGGGGGAGGATTGGTTGTTCATCGCTTTCATGGTTTCTGGTTTTGATTCGTGGATAATGTTCGGTCGGTGGGGAGGATTCACAGCCAGCGTCCCACTGTCCAGCCGATCAGCGTGGACCACGCGACGACCAACCCGACAAACGCCGCCGTGCGTCGCGGGCCGAGCACGCCGCCGATCATCAGGATGCTGGGCAGCGAAAGTGCCGGGCCGGCCAGCAGGAGCGCCAGCGCCGGGCCTTTGCCCAGACCGCCCGCCAGCAGGCCCTGCACAATCGGCACTTCGGTCAGCGTCGCGAAATACATGAACGCCCCCGCGACCGACGCGACGAGATTCTCCCACAGCGAACCGCCGCCCACGACGCGGCCCACCCAATCCAAGGGCAGCAGCCCCGGCGTCATGGTGGTTTCGGGGCGGGCCGGATTCGGGCAGCCGAGCAGGAAGCCGGTCAGCAGGACGCCGATGAGCAGTTTCGGCAGCAGCGTCTTGCCCAGGTCGTAGGAGGCATTCCACCAATCCCGGCGTTCGCCGGTCGTGAACCAGCGGCGCAGCAACACGCCCACGACAACAATCAGTCCGCCGGCCACGGCGAATCGCGAACGATGCAGCCAATGACTCAGCGCCGACTCCACCGGCACGGCGCTTTGAATCGTGTAACGCGGGAGTGTGTGGGTCTGGCCCTGCGCGTCACGGATGAAGACGTTGTCCAAGTCCTGGCTCACGACCAGGCCCTGCCGATAGACCAGCGGTTCGACCCAGCGAATGCGGTCTTTGGCGATCCGCACCTCGTCACCCGCCGCCGTGCGCAGGCGGAGAAGTTCTTTCGTCTCGGACACAATGTCTTCCTGCCGGATTTCGACCTGCCCGTGATAGAGCGGTTGTTTCGGGTAAGGATTGGTTTCGCCCGCTGCCAGCTCAAAGAACAGGCGGCCTTCCATGAGCTTCAAACTGACATCGGTGTCCTCAAGATGTTTGGGAAAGGGCTTTGGACAACAGGCGAGCGCGAAGCTGAAGCGGCCGGACACTGACCAATTCACGGCCACGATCGCCCCCAGCATCATCGCCAGGACCAACGCGCTGCGCCACAGCGGCCGAGTCACCGGCTCGACTGGCACTGCGGCGGCGGCGCGAGCGGCTTCGGGGCGACGAAACAACGCGGCCATCACCACGCCGATCCCCACGCTGCCCAGCACCGCCGCCACGCCGCGGGCCACCGCCATGTCCGTCCCCAAGGCGCTGGCGGTCAGCGTGACCGCAGCCACGTTGACCGCCGGCCCCGCGAAGAGAAACGTCGTGGCCGGGCCCAACCCGGCGCCCATTTGGTGAATGCCTGC
The DNA here is from genome assembly GCA_964548925.1 of uncultured Verrucomicrobiota bacterium. Taxonomy (GTDB): domain Bacteria; phylum Verrucomicrobiota; class Verrucomicrobiia; order Limisphaerales; family MWDV01; genus MWDV01. Next base: position 7,141 of record CAZJTM010000070.1, read on the forward strand.
GAACAGCGGCAGGACCGTGCAACTGCACACCGCAAGCACGCCGCCCGACACGCTGGCCACGGCATAGGCCATCCAGCGGTTGGAACGGCTGCTCAGATGGCGGAGGACAGTCGCGCGGTCCAGGAACGTGGCCAAACCGCCCGCGAGGAACAGCGCGGGCACCAAACCAAAGATCACATGCCCGCGGGCGTAGTATTGCGCCATTTGCAGGGCCGCCTGCAACGGCCCCGGCAGCGGCCATGCCCCGAAAGGCAGGAAACACAGCAAAGCGAACACGCTCACGCCCGCCATGAGTTTCATCCATTCCTGCATCACGCGCGTGGCCCCTGCCAATTGACCTCATTTGCACTCACCGAGCTTGCACGCCTTGGCGATTTGCTTCGGCAACAGTCTCGTCCTGTCCGCCGCGCGCGACATCCACGCCCAGTTCTCTCCATTTGGCCAGCATGTCTTCCTTGCCGAAAAAGCCGATGTGCCGGAACAACTCCCTGCCCTCGGCGTTGAAGAAAATCTGCGTGGGGATCATCTCCACGCCGTACTGCTTGCCCGCGTCGGGGTTCTTCCAAACATCAATGAACTCGGTGGTGAACTGGCTGGCGTAATCCCGCTTAAACTCGGCGAGAATCGGCGCCATCATTTTGCACGGAATGCATTTGTCCGCGCCCAGGTCGAGGAGCCGCGGGAGCTTCTTTGGGGCGGTTGCTGCCGCGGCATGGCTCGCGTTGGTTTCCGCCGCTGCCGTCAGTGCGGCGACCGCAGGGCAACACGTGTCACCGGACTTGCCGCGCTGCGCTTGTTTGGTGGCCAACACCAAGCCGACCACCAAGACCAGTGCGGTCACGATCCCGATTCTGGCATTCTTGTTCATAGACTCGTTCTTTCAATGAGGGTTCTTCGACATCGTAGCGGCGGCTCGGCAGAGCGCCGCAGTTTTATCGAGCTTCAGATGGCGGCGCTCCACCGAGGCGCTGCTACGACTGCGAGGCTCCGCATCCGCTGTGCTCTCTCGGGAATTCATGCCGCCTGCTGAAGCAGGGTCTTGATTTCTGCCACGCTCGGCACCTTGCCGACGACCTTGATCGTGCCGTTCACCGCCAGCGCCGGCGTCATCATCACGCCCAGCGCCATGATCTGCTTGAGATCGGTGACCTTTGTGATTTCAGCCTGCACGCCAAGTTCCTTGACGGCTTGCTCCGTGAATTGCGCGAGGGTTTTGCACTTCGTGCAGCCCGGACCGATAACGAGTAGTTGCATGATTCAATGTCTTTGGTTTGAGGTTAAAACAATGCTCCGTAAATCAACCCGCTCGCCGTGGCCATCACCACGACCAGCCCCACATAGACCACGACTTTCTTCGTGCCCATGATGCTCCGGAGCACGAGCATGCTGGGCAGCGAAAGCGCCGGGCCGGCCAACAAGAGCGCCAACGCCGGGCCTTTCCCCATGCCGCTCCCGAGCAGACCTTGCAGAATCGGGACTTCCGTCAACGTGGCGAAATACATGAAGGCGCCCACCAGCGAGGAAAAGAGGTTGGCGAAGAACGAATTCCCGCCCACCGATTGGCTCACCCACTCCGAGGGGATCAACCCTTCGTGGCCCGGTCGTCCCAACAGGATTCCTGAGACGAACACGCCGCCGATGAGCAGCGGAAAGATTTGCTTCGCCAGGGTCCAGGTCGCGTCCAGCCACTCGCGGCCCTCTCCCGGCGTTCGCACGCAAAGCACCACCAGTCCGGCACACCCGACGACGAACGGAATCAGCGGCTCGTGTGGGATGACGAAGCTCAGAATCACCACTGGCAACGCTGCCAGCGCCAGTTCTCTCCACTTGAAGCCAAACCACAGTCCCAATGCAGCCGCGAGCATTGCGGCAAAGCCGCCCGCCACCGGCCATTTCCAGGCGTGGATGCCGGCCCAAAGTCCGGTCGGCTCCGCTGGTTTGCTCCAGTTGGAGAACACCAGCAAGCCGACCATTGAAGCGAAGAAAACCGCGTTCTGCCAGAGTGGTCGCTTTGCCTCCGCTTCGGGCATCTCTGCGGCCGCCTCGGCCTTGGCCTGTTCCTCGCGCCGAAAAACAAAGTGCATCGCCAGCCCCACCCCCACGCTGAAGACCACTGCGCCAATCGCCCGGGCCAACCCCAGTTCCATCCCCAAAATCCGCGCCGTCAACACAATGGCCAGCACGTTGATGGCCGGGCCAGAGTAAAGGAACGCTGTGGCCGGGCCGAGCCCCGCGCCGCGCATCCAGATGCCGCCAAACAGCGGCAACACGGTGCAGGAGCACACCGCCAGAATCGTCCCGGACACCGAGGCCACGCCGTAAGCCAGCGCCTTGTTGGCTTTCGGCCCGAGGTAGCGCATCACCGATGCTTGATTCACAAACGTGCTGATGCCGCCCGCGATGAACAGCGCCGGCACGAGACAAAGCAGCACGTGCTCCTGCGCGTACCACTTGGTCAGTTCCAAGCCCTCGCGCAGCGCGTTGTCGAAGCGCGGCACCCCCACCGGCAGGAAGAACAGGGCCACGAACACGGCCATAAAGCCGCCAAGGACCTTGAGCTCCTTGCTCCAGCTTCCTCCCGAGCCGTTCATTTCGCACGTGCTGTTCATGCTTTGGCTGGCTTCCGCGCCTGAATGTCCAGGCTGGTGATGAAGTCCGCCGCCGTCGTGCCTGGGGGCAGATGTTCCGCAATCTTGCGGTAAAGCGGATCTTCGAAGTGCTCCAGTGCCTTCACGTAATCCGGTTTCGCCTTGAGTTCTATGTCAGTCAAACCCGTCTCGCGCAGCATGCGTTCCGTGTCGCTCATCAACACCGCGCCTGCGATGCAGCCGACCAGCGCCTCGACCATCTGCTGCACGGCTTGCGGCAAGGGCCGGATCAGCGCCAGGTCCGACACCGCCACGCGTCCGCCCGGCTTGAGCACGCGCGCGATCTCCCGCCACACCTGCGGTTTGTCGGGCGAAAGATTGATGACGCAATTCGAGAGCACCACATCCACCGAGTTATCCGCCACCGGCAGGTGCTCGATCTCGCCCAGCCGAAACTCCACGTTGTCCAGCTTGCTCTGTTGGCGGTAGGCGACGGCGTTCTTGCGCGCCGTGGCCAGCATTTCAGGCGTCATGTCCACGCCGATGGCGCGCCCGGTTGGGCCAACCTTGCGCCCGGCGATGAAGATGTCGAAGCCGCCGCCGCTGCCGAGGTCGAGGACGACTTCGCCCGGCTTGAGCGCCGCGAGCGCGTTCGGATTCCCGCAGGACAAACCCATGTTCGCGCTGTCCGGCAAAGCCCGCAGTTCGGCTTCGGAGTAGCCAATGTGCTTGGCCAATTCATCAGGGGCCGGCGCTTGACCACCACTACAACCGCAGGATGACTTCGGGCCGCAACACGAGCCGCTGCCTACCGCGACCCGTGCATAGCCATCGCGCACCAGTTCTCGGATGGCCTGCTGTTCGTCTGATGTTTTTGGTGTGTTCATGGCATTCCGTTCCTTCTTCACCGGCACCGCCGCCGGCAAACCTCGGCGAGGTCCAACTTCAAAATCTCCTTCACTTTCGCTGCGTCTGCCTTCGCCTCGTCCGTCGCGCCCAGCGACTTGTGAACCCAGTCAATCGCCTCGCGCACCGCCACCGGCGCCTCCTTCCCTGCCAGCCGGTAATACACCCAACGCTCCGTCTTGCGGGACTGCACCAGCCCCGCCTGCTGCAGGATGGACAGGTGCTTGGAAACCGTGGAGGTGGCCAAGCCAAACAACTCAGTGATTTGGCAAACGCAGAGCTGGTGCCGCTGCAACGCCAGCAGGATGCGAACGCGGTTGTGATCGGACAACGCCTTGGTGATGGCCATGAACTCGCGCATAACAATCTCCTTCGCAGGCCGCTGGATCAGGCCTTTTTCAACAATGCCGCCGCCTTGTCGGCCACACGCTGGACGTTTTCGGGCGTGGCGGGGCTCTGCCCTTTCGTGAGTCCGAGGTCGGCGAGCTTCAGGTGCTCGAAGCCGCTGAAGCCGCCCAACTCCAGTGTCTTGCGGGCGCATTCCTGCGCGCAGCCATCCAGCGCCACGAGCTTCTTCGCCGACCGCGTCATCGCCAGCATCGGCTCAACCCGCCCGCCAATACCCGCGAGGCAATACATTTTGCCCGCGCCATCTTTGGCCAGCGCCCGCGCCGCCAGATCGGTCAAATGCCCGACATCCGACGCGCCGGAGCAGGCAAAGATGAGTTTCAAATCGTTTGCAGAGCCTTGTTTTGCATTCATAGCCATTCAATCATTCTGTTGTCATTTCGTCAAACAACGAAATGACTATGGAGGCAAGCCGCGTCTTTGGCAAGCGCATTTATTCGTCCAGCGGTTTGGTGCGGAGCTGCTTGCCCGCTTCTCCGCCCGCCCGGCTGTTTTGTTTCCGGTCCTCTCGACAGGGTGGAGGATTGTTGCACTACCGGGTTCATGGAGTGATTCCTGCCATGTGAGATTCTGCGCTGCGACTCCTGGATCCCAAATCGGCTGTCCATGAATCGAAGGGAATCCCCAAGCAATTCAAAGCACGCACAGCTTCGACCGGGCGTCGGGACGTGGTCCGCCTCTCAGGCATACGCGCGGATGGCTTGGCGGGTCAGGCCGGTCAGGCTGGTCATGGCCTCACGGATTCAGCATACTGCCGCGTTAGTCATGGTGACTTGAAACAGGCCGAACAGAATCGCGACCTCCGCGCAAACTGAATGTTATGAATTGCCGCACCCGAAAGCTGCTCGTGGTCATCCACGTTGTTCTGCTGCTGACCGGGCTCTCCCCCGACCTTGGCGCGCAGCCGATTACCCTCACAATCCAGGCTGGCCAGCCGGGCAAGCCCATCAGCCCGGATTTGTTTGGTGTCTTCTTCGAGGACCTGAATTACGCGGCCGACGGCGGTCTCTACGGTGAACTCGTTCAGAATCGTTCGTTTGAATACAGCCCTACCGAGCAGCCAGACTGGCATCCCCTCAAGTTCTGGGAACTCCAGAAGCGTGGCGGTGGAGACGGTGCCATCGGCGTTGCGGACATGCGGCCCATCCACGAGAACAATCCTCATTACGCCTTGTTGACGGTGCGCACTCCCGGCGAAGGAGTGGGCATCGCCAACGGCGGCTTCGATGGCATCCCGCTGAAGGCCGGAGAGCCTTACATGGCATCCTTCTGGGCTTATCAGGCGTACATGGGCGTCATGTGGGGACGCGGGGACAACAACAAACCCATGCCCGTCACGCTGCGGCTGGAAAGCAGCGAGGGCGAGGTGCTGGCGGAAGCCAGGATGGAGGTTCAGGGCCGCGAGTGGCGCCGCTTGGACGTGAGGCTGACCGCCACACGCACGGTCAACAATGCCCGGGTGGTATTGTTGGCGCACGAGCAAGGCGGTCTCTGTCTGGATGTGGTTTCAGTGTTTCCGGAAAGGACGTTCCGCAACCGCCCGAACGGATTGCGCGCGGACCTCGCGCAGGCCATCGCCGATCTCAAGCCCAAGTTCATGCGTTTCCCCGGGGGCTGTCTGGTTCACGCTGGCGGCGTCCGGCGATACTATGATTGGAAGGACTCCATCGGCCCCGTGGAACAGCGGCGGGCCCGCCCGAATCACGCTTGGGGTTATCACCAGACGATGGGGCTGGGCTATTTCGAGTATTTCCAGTTCTGTGAGGACATCGGCGCCAAGCCGCTGCCAGTGGTGACCGCTGGAGTCTGCTGCCAGCACGCGGGGCATTCACCCGGACGTGGTCAGGAGGGGCTGCCGCTGGGAGAAATGCCCGCGTATCTCCAGAATATCCTGGATTTGATCGAGTGGGCGAACGGTCCGTCCACTTCCCAGTGGGGCGCGAAGCGCGCCGCCGTCGGACATCCCGAACCGTTTGGCTTGAAATACCTCGGCGTTGGCAACGAGGACGCCATCACGCCCCTCTTCAAGGAACGATTCAAAATGATTTACGAGACGCTGAAGGAGAAACATCCGGAGATCATGGTGGTTGGCACTACCGGACCTTTCGCGAGCGGCGAGGATTACGAGAACGGCTGGGCCTTTGCGCGGGAACTCAAGCTCCCGATGGTGGACGAACATTACTACGTCGCGCCGCAATGGTTTTGGGACAACCTCCAGCGTTACGACAAATACGATCGCGCCAGCGCCAAGGTGTACGTCGGCGAGTACGCCGCCCACGACCGCAACCGACAACGGAACACCCTGCGCTCCGCCTTGGCCGAGGCCGCGGGCATGACCGCCTTTGAGCGCAACGGCGACGTGGTCCGGTTCGCTTCCTATGCGCCCTTGTTGGCCCGGAGAAATCACACCCAATGGCATCCGGACTTGATCTACTTCACGGGCACGGAGGTTCACCCCACCGCCAATTACTACGTGCAACAGCTCTTTGGCCAAAATAGCGGCGACACGTATCTCGAAACGACGATCACCCCGGAGGCCTCACCGGCGACCTTGGCGGCCTCTGCCGTTCGCGATTCCAAGTCCGGCGACCTGATCCTCAAGCTCGTGAACGGCGGCAATGCTCCGGCGGGGATGAAAGTGACGCTGGCCGGTCTGCCCATCGGAACTTTGCGCGCGACGCGGACGGTGCTGACCGGTGCGAACGCCGACGCGTACAACGAAGATGGCCAGCCGCCAGCCGTACGCCCCGTGGCGAGTGAAGTGACCGTCGGCCCGATCTTTGACTACGAGGCACCGTCCCAGTCCCTCACCGTGTTCCGCGTTCGCCGGTAGTTGGCCGGTTTGAGTGATAAGTTGTGAACTGGCAAAACGCGTGAAGCTGTCGTTGACTTCCATCCCTTTTTGGTTACTCTCGCCGCCCTTGAGTTTAAGACCAAAGCATTGATTTATGCCTAATACGAAGTCAGCCGCACGCCGGGTGCGCAGCAGTGAAACCCGTCGTCTCCGCAACCGGGCCGTGAAGACCAAGTTGCATCGTCTGGAGAAGGCCTACTTGGCCGCGATCAACGAGGGGAAGAAGGATGATGCCGCGAAAGCGCTGAGGGACGTGACGTCCGCTCTGGACAAAGCCAGCAAGGTCGGGGTGTTGCATCGCGCGACGGCGAGCCGCAAGAAATCCCGGCTTGCGGTGCGTTTGAACAAACTCAAGTAGGCCCCCGGGCATTCCGAGCTATCCACGGGCCGTGAGCGCCTGGCGCGTTCCGGCCCGTATCTGCTTTCCACGGGTCGCATCCCCTGCCAGCGGCCCGGCCAGGCTCAGGCACATCCGCGCGGTTGGCGCTTTGGATGCGTGCGTGGGTTGTGAAATGTCGCCCAGGCATTCAGCGATGGAAGCCCGTCCTACGGTTTGGGCCCGGCTCAGTGGACGGGAAACAACTTCGACCGGCACCACCCCAGTTTCGCCAGGCGGTACGTGAGCGCGGTGGCCAAACACCCCAGGCCGTACTGGACGCTGCGGCGGAAGTTGATGGACGAAGCCTCCGCGAAATACTTGGTCGGGCAACTGACCTCGCCGATCGTGAAGCCGTGCCAGAGGATTTGCGCCAGTATCTGGTTGTCGAACACGAAATCATCCGAATTCGCGGCGAGGTCCAACCGGCGCAACACTTCGGCGGAGAACGCGCGGTAGCCGGTGTGGTATTCCGAAAGCTTCGCGCCAAGGAGCAGGTTCTCGGCGAACGTCAACGCGCGGTTGGCAATGTATTTCCAGAGCGGCATGCCGCCCCGGAGCGCGTAGCCGCCCAGGATGCGGCTGCCGAGCACGCACGGGTGCAGGCCGTTGGCGATCAGCGCCACCATCGCAGGGATCAGCTTGGGCGTGTACTGATAATCCGGGTGCAACATGACGACGATGTCCGCTCCGGCTTCGAGGGCAAGACGATAACAAGTCTTTTGATTCCCGCCGTAGCCCCGGTTGCGCTCATGCACCTGCACCTGTACCCCCTCGAGCGAACGGGCCAAGGCCGCCGTCTCATCCCGGCTGCCGTCGTCCACGAGGATGATGTGGTCCACAATGCCTTGGTCGCGGACTTCCTGCCAGGTCTGGCGCAGAGTCCGTGCGGCGTTGTAGGCCGGCATCACCACCACGATTCGTTGGTTGCGGTACATGCGGGTTCCAAATCCCTGACCAGCCTGCCTGAGATCAGCCAACTTGGCGAAGCGAAAAGTAGCTGGACGCCAAGACGCGATTTCCCTCATCCGTGCGCCGGGGTTCTCGCGATCGTCTTCAGAGGTTCACGATGGCGGGATCACCATAAAGCGTGAACGAGCCTGCGCGGGTGACCCTCACATCCAGGACCTGACCGTGATGGCGCATCGAACCGTCAAAAACCACAATCTTGCCACAGCGGGTCCGTCCGGTCATGCGAGCCGCGTTCTTCTTGCTGGGCCCTTCCACGAGGATCTGCACCGTTTGCCCGATGAGTGCGCGGTACTTGCGCTGTCCAATCTCGTTCACGAGTTGGAGCAGTCGCGCGTGACGTTCCTCAATCACGGCTTCCGGGAGGTGACCCGGCATCGCGGCGGCCGGCGTGTCTTTGCGCGGCGAGTACTTAAAGAGAAAGGCATTGTCGAACTCCACCTCGCGGCATAGCGAGAGAGTCGCCTCGAAATCAACCTCGGTTTCGCCCGGAAACCCCACGATGAAGTCGCTGGTGAGGCCGATGCCGGGTTGCACGTTCCGGAGTTTGCGGATGATCCCCACGAACCGTTCGCGGGTGTAGCCCCGGTGCATGAGCTGCAGCACGCGGTCGCTCCCACTCTGGACGGGCAGGTGAGCGCTCTCAACGAGCTTGGGCAGGCGCGCGTAAGCCTCCACCAGGTCATCCCCGTAACCTTTCGGGTGGGGCGCGGTAAACCGCAGGCGCTCCAGTCCCTCGATTTCATGCACGGCTTCCAGCAGTTGAACGAACGCGGACTTGCCTTCGCGTTGCGGAAGGTCCCGCTTGCCAAAGCTGGTCACGATTTGCCCGAGCAACGTGACTTCCTTCACGCCTTGGGCCACGAGCGCGCGGCATTCGGCAACAATGTCGGCGATGCTCCGGCTGCGCTCTTCGCCCCGGGTGTGCGGCACGATGCAGAAGGTGCAGTACTGGTTGCAGCCTTGCATGATGCTCACAAAGGCCGAGACTGCCTTGGCCGACCGGCCGTTGAGCAAATGCTCCCGAATGGCCGATTCACTGCCGGCCTCTTCCGCCACGTCCACGATCGTCTGCTGCCGGCCCGCCAGCAGTTCGTCCAAATGCTCCGCGGCACGGTGAAACTTCTGGGTGCCGAGCACCAAATCCACGTCGGGCAAACGATCCACCAGTTCGCGCCCGCGGCTTTGCGCCATGCATCCCATGAACCCCAGCACGACTTCCTTGCGGCGGCGGCGGCTTTCGGCGGCGAGATTGACCATCTTGTTGAGCGCGGTCCGCTCCGCGTTGTCGCGCACGCTGCAGGTATTCAGCAGGATGACGTCCGCCGCTGCTTCCGAAGGCGCGAGGGTATAGCCTTTGGCAACGAGCTGCGCGGCGACCGCTTCGCTGTCGCGCTCGTTCATCTGGCAACCGTAGGTCTTGATATAGACGCTTGGCATGTTCCGGCGATGGCGCGAGAAACTAGGTCACAACCCGCGGGCTGCAAAGCGCAATCCGGTGGTAGAGCACGCTTCACATCTCCGCATAATTGTGACCTCCGCATGTTGCTTGTTATGCCGAGCTCGGCACAGCAACAAGAACTGGTTCTCTTTCGATAGCTAGACAGCGGGGCAGCGCAGTGCGGTGATGTACCCCTGGGTCGCCAACTGCCGGCGGCACGATGTCGAGCCCGACGCCTACCTCAAAGACGTCTTGGAGCGACTGCCCCGGACAACCAACTAGGAAGTGGTCCAACTGACGCCGCTCAACTGGCAGAAGGCACGCCAAGCCACCCTCACAAAAGCGGCCTGATTCTCCTTTGGCGCCAAACCAGCCATCTATTCTATCATGGTCTTCCGGTTAGAACAGGGGCCACCGCGTCACCACTTACGAAAATGAGGTGTCGAGCTGAGTGGAATTCGATCCAGGTTGCGACGCCGGGAGGCAAGCTCCCGGCGTCGTTTCATTTCGGCAGGCTCGCCAGACGCGCCCGGTTCTGCTACATCACCCCTCATGCGTACCGCGCATAGACATCCGTTGGTCGAGTGGCTTCAAGGCTTGGGCCGCATCACGTTGTTGGCGCGGGAAGCCGCCGGCGCGCTATTCCGCGCCAAGCTGGCCTGGCCGGACCTGCTGTTCCAAATCCACTTCATGGGCGTGAAGTCGCAGTCGGTGGTTATCGTCACCGGGGCGTTTACGGGCATGGTGCTGTGCGCCCAAACGTTCTTTCAGTTTCATCAAGTGAAACTGGATACCGCCACGCTGGCGGTCGTGAGCGTTTCGATGTGCAGCGAACTCGGTCCGGTGCTCACCGGGTTGATGGTCGCCGGACGTGTCGGCGCGGCCATCGCGGCGGAACTGGGCACCATGCGGGTGACGGAGCAGATTGATGCCTTGCGCACGCTGGCCACGCATCCGGTAGATTATCTGGTCGTGCCACGGTTGGTGGCGGCTCATATCGCGCTGCCGCTGCTGACGGCGGAGAGCATCGCGGTCGGCATCGGGGCGGCTTACGTGGTCGCCGTTTATCTGCTGGGCGTGGACCCGGCGTACTCCTGGCACAACATGCTGCGCTACACGGGCGCGGTGGACGTGTTCATGGGGCTCATCAAGGCGTTCATCTACGGCGGGATCGTGGCGCTGGTGGGTTGTTACAAAGGACTCTCCTGCGGCGAAGGGGCGGAAGGCGTGGGCCGCGCCACCACCGAGGCGGTCGTCTTCTCTTCGATCGCCATTCTCGTGGCGAACTTCTTCCTCACCCTCTCGCTCACGCCCCTGTTTGCGGCGCTCAGCCCATGATCGAAGTGCGGCAACTTCGGAAGCAATTCGGCCCGCAGCCGATCCTCGACGGCGTGAACCTGCGCATCGAGACGGGTGAATCGGTCGTCATCCTCGGCCGCAGCGGCGGCGGCAAAAGCGTGCTGTTGAAGCATCTCATTGGCCTGCTCAAGCCCGACGCGGGGGAGGTGCTGATTGACGGAGAGAACATTGTGCCGATGGACGAGCGGGCGTTGCTGCGGGTGCGGCGCAAGTTCGGCATGTTGTTCCAGAGCGCGGCGCTGTTCGACTCGATGACCGTGGCCGAAAACGTCGCGTTCGCCTTTCGCAACCACCGCGCGCTCACAACGGGCGAAATCGCCCGCAAGGTCGCGGAGGCCCTGGAGATGGTGGACCTGCCCGGCACGGAGGACAAGAAACCCAGTGAACTCTCCGGCGGGATGCGCAAGCGCGTGGGTCTGGCCCGGGCCATCATCTACCAGCCGCGGATCGTGCTCTACGACGAGCCCACCACCGGTCTAGACCCAATTGTCTCCGACAGCATTGACCAACTCATCATCCGGGTGCGCGACCGCTTGAACGTGACCAGCGTGGTGGTGACGCATGACTTGCGCAGTGCCCGGCGCGTGGGGCAGCGCATCCTCATGCTCCACGACCGGCGCATCCACGCCAGCGGCACGGCGGAGGAGATTTTTGCCTCGCAAGACCCGGTGGTCCGGCGTTTCATTGACGGCGTGTCCGATCCCAAGGCACGCGAACTCTGATATGGACAAGGCGCGTTTGGAACTGAGAGTCGGCGGGTTTGTGCTCGTCGGTCTGGTGCTGCTGGGCGTCCTGCTGGTCAGCTTCAGCAAGGGCGTCACGCGGTTCGCGCGCACGTACGACCTGAAGCTACGCACGGCGGACGTCGGCGGCATCAAGCCAGGCGCCAGTGTGCTGATGGCCGGCTATCCCGTCGGCAACGTCGCCGCCCTGACGCTTTCCCCGAACGGGGACGCGGTGGTGCTCACCCTCCGGCTCAAGCAAACGCATCGGGTCCGCACCAACGCCATCTTCGTCATCGAGCAGAGCGGCTTTCTGGGCGACCAGTTTGTCGCGATCTACCCGGGCAAGGATCCCAGCGCGCGGTTCTTCGAACCCGGCGAGGAGGCCACTTGTCCGCCGCCCTTCAACCTCCAGCAAACCGCCCGCGATGCCAGCGGCTTCATCCGGCGGATTGACGATACCGCGCAGAAGCTCGACGCAACCATCGCGGACATCCGACGGCTCGTCTTGAACGAGGCCACGCTGGTGCAGGTTTCCAACACGTTGAGCGGGTTGGAAACCTTCTCCCACGGCGCCGTGACCACCATGGGTCATGTCAGCGCCCTGGTCGAAACCAACGCGCCGCGCGTGTCACTGTCCGTGAGCAACCTGGCGTATTCCTCCGACCGGCTCAGCCATTTCTCTGGCAACCTCGACACGTTGTTGAGCACGAACGCGGACGAGATCACCGCGACCCTGAAAAGTGTTGAATCCTCGGCGGAAGTGCTCAACAGTCTGTTGCAAGACCTGCGGGCGGGCAAGGGACCGGCGGGACGGCTGCTGTCCGACGAGCGCATGGCCGAGGACCTGGCGCAGATTGCCCGGAACCTCAGCATCACGAGCAGCAACCTGAACCGCCTGGGCTTGTGGCGGGTCCTGTGGAAGCCGAAACCGCCGGCGACCAACGCCCCGGCCTCCGGGACGCGGCTGGCCGCGCCCCGCGATCCGTTTCAATGAATTATGGCGATTTGGGTCATTCGCATCTTGTTTCTGGGCATGTGTACCGTGGCTGGCTACGCCGTGAGCCAGGTGCGCGAGGAATACACCGGCTACCCGCTGCTCGGGGTGCTGATTGGCTTCGGCTTCGGCGGACTCCTCATTGCCGTGGACGAGATGCTCAAAGGCTTTTCCCTTCGAGCCTTCTCCGCCACGACGTTCGGCCTGCTGCTTGGCACGGTGGTGGCGGGGCTGATTGACCGCTCCGGCTTGTTTGACACCACCGACGAGGCCACACGCTGGCTCGTGCGCCTCTGCCTGTTTCTGAGCTTTGGTTACATCGGCATCATCCTCGCTATGCGCAGCAACAAGGAGGATTTCTCGCTGATCATCCCCTACGTGCGCTTCGCCCCGCGCAACAAGCCGGACAACCTTCTCCTGCTCGACACCAGCGTGATCGTGGACGGGCGCGTGGCCGACTTGATCGAGGCGAATTTTCTGGAAGGTATTCTCGTCGTGCCCCGATTTGTGTTGAAGGAACTGCAGCAGCTTGCCGATTCGGCGGATTCCATTAAGCGGGCGCGTGGCCGGCGCGGCCTGGAGATTCTGAACCGCATTCAGAAAAACAAGCGCAACGAGGTGAAAATTCACGATGGCGACTTCCCCGAGGAGCCAGACGTGGACGCCAAACTCGTTCGCCTCGCCCGCGTCCTCAACGCCAAGCTCTTCACCAATGACTACAACCTGGGCCGCGTGGCCGAGCTCCAGAACGTGTCCTTCGTGAATCTGCACGAGATGGCCAAGTCCCTCCGCGTCGTCCTGCTGCCGGGCGAAATGCTGAACTTGCGCGTCGTGCGTGAGGGGAAGGACAAGGGCCAAGGCGTGGGCTATCTGCCAGACGGCACGATGGTGGTCGTCAACAACGCGCAACACCTGGTCGGCCAGCAGGTGGACGCACAAGTCCAGAGCACGCTCCAAACCGGCGCGGGGGTCATCGTGTTCGCCGACCATCGGCCCGCCACCCCACCGTCCCCACCGGCCACTCGTCCCACTTGACCTATGGAACTCATCACCGTCTTCACGGCCTTTAACCCGGCGGCCGCGCAAATTGCGCGGTCGCGCCTGGAGGCCGCCGGTTTCCACGCCGAGATCGCCCACGAAGTCGCCGCGCTGAGCATGGAAGGTTACGCCATGGCCGCCGGCGGCATCCGGGTGCAAGTGCCGGAGGACGAAGCCGCCGATGCCCGCGAATTGCTCCGCAGCGCCGAATCCTGCCCCGATGAACCCCCGCAAGCCTGAGTGGCGCCGCCAACTCGCCCGCCTCCTGCCGCCCGGCGAACTTTACCTCGACGAACCCACGCTCCAGGCCCATGCGGGCGACAAATGGTTCGCGTCGCACCTGCCGGAGGCTGTAGTTTTGGCGCGCAGTACCCGGACGGTTTCGCAGGTGTTGAAGTTCGCCAATGTTCGCCGCATCCCGGTCACGGCGCGCGGCGCGGGGCACGGTTACGTGGGCGGCTGCGTGCCGCTGAAAGGTGGCATCGTACTCTCACTGGCCCGGATGACGCGGGTGAAGGAGATCAATCCGCGCGATTTTGTGGCCGTGGTCCAAGCGGGCGTCGTCACGGCGAAACTCCAGGAAACACTGGAGCGACGCGGCCTGTTCTATCCACCCGACCCGGCCAGCCGCGCCGACAACACCATTGGTGGCAACATCGTCACCAATGCTGGCGGACCGCGCTGCCTCAAATACGGCGTGACGCGGGATTACGTGCTGGGGCTGGAGATCGTGCTGGCGGACGGGACGATGGTGAAGCTGGGGGGACGCACCCACAAAAACAAGACCGGCTTTGAGTTGCACCGGCTGTTCGTCGGCTCCGAAGGGCTGCTCGGGGTTGTGACCGAGGCCACGCTCAAGCTGCTTCCTTTGCCGCCGTTTCGCTCGAACCTGGCCGTGGGTTTCAGTTCCATGCGCAACGCGGTTCGCGCGCTGCACGCCATTCTGGAGGCGGGTTACCTGCCGGCGGCCCTGGAATTGGCGGACTCCTTCACCCTTGCGGCGGCCTACCAACGCACCAAGAGCGAGCGCCTGCGGGGCTGCCGGGCGCATTTGATCGTCGAACTCGACGGTCAGGAGCGCTCTGTCCGTGGCGAGGTGCGCGATCTGCAATGCATCGTCGCGGCGCACAAGCCGCTGTTTCTCGAGGTCGGTCTCGGCGCGGCCAAGTGCGAAGAGGTTTGGAAGATTCGCCGCGAGTTTTCCTATGCCTTGCGCGACACCGGCCTGACCAAGCTCAACGAAGACGTCGTGGTGCCGCGCGGGCGGTTGAGGGACTTGTTCGACTTCGCGGCGCGGCTGCAGAAGAAACACGGACTGGCCGTGGCCTGCTTCGGCCACGCTGGCGATGGCAACATCCACACAAACATCATGGTGGACCTCAACCAGCCTGGCGCCAAAGCTCGATCCGAAGCCGCCTTGGACGACTTGTTTCGGCAGGTCATCGCCTGGGGCGGCTCCATCACCGGCGAGCACGGCATCGGCATTGCCAAGCAACGCTGGTGGCCGCTCGCGGTGAGCCCGGAAACCCGCGAACTCCATTCGCGCCTCAAGCGCGCGCTCGACCCGCAGGGTATCCTGAACCCCGGGAAGTTTGTCAGCATTTGAACGCGGCGCGTTAAATCGCCCTCCAAAGGCCGATGTGAAGCGCGGCAGGAATGGAACCGGACCTCCCGGCTGGTTTCGCAAGTTGTCATTGACGCGATCTGCCGATAGATTCAGGGGCATTGTCGGGTTGGTTTGTTGAGCTATGACCATTTGGAACATTCTATACGTCGCCGTGGCCGTCCTCGTCCTGTTCGGCGCGGCGATTTTCGTTCACGAATTTGGCCACTATTGGATGGCCCGCCGCCGGGGCCTGAAAGTTGAGGCGTTCGCCATCGGGTTTGGGCCGAAGATCTTCGGCTGGACACGGGACGGGATTGAGTACGCCTGGCGCGCCATTCCCGCGGGGGGCTATGTGAAGCTACCGCAAATGACGACGGCGGCCATGCTGGAGGGGCAGGCTGAAGGAGGGGAAAAGATTCCCCCGGCTTCGGCCTGGTCCAAAATCCTCGTGGCCTTCGCCGGGCCGTTCATGAACGTGGTATTCGCTTTCGTCATCGCCACGGTCATTTATTTCGTGGGCCTGCCTATGCTCGTCAATCCGCCCATCATCGGCTACGTCGAACCCAATTCCGAGGAGGCGAAGCTGGGCATCAAGGAAGGTGACAAAATCGTTCAAGTAAACGGGCAGAAGATCAAGTCTTGGCAGGACGTCAACATGGCCACCATCCTGGCGCGCACCAACGTCCTGCCGGTGGTCATCGAGCGCGACGGCACGCAGACCACCTACCACCTGACGGCAGAGGTCAACGAAACGTTCGGGCTCAAGTTGCTGCGGCTCGACCCGCGGGACCATCCCGAAGTAATCGAAGTCAAGCGTGACACGCCGGCCGAGCGAGCGGGCTTGAAAGCGCAGGACAAAATCATCGCCTTTGCCGACGTGCCCATCGTCAGCCGCGACCAGTTGATTGACCTGATCAAGCAGCGGCCGGAAAAGCCCACGGAGATCAAGGTGGAGCGCGATGGTCAAAAGTTGGCCCTGAGCATCACCCCCACCACCGATCCGACAACCCAGAAGGGGCTGATCGGGGTCGCGCTCGGCACCAGCACCACGCAGGTGTACGTCGTGCAGCAACCCGGCCCCGATCCGTGGACGCAGGTGGTGGATGTCGTGGACAAGACCATCAAAACATTCGGAGCCCTGTTTCACTCGAAACAGACCGGCGTCGGAGCCAAAGACCTTAGCGGTCCGGTAGGGATTCTGGCGATGCTTGCGGCCTGGGTGAACACCGATTACCGCCTGGCCCTGAGCTTTCTCGTGCTGCTCAATGTCAACCTCGCCATCCTCAATTTGCTCCCCGTGCCGGTGCTCGATGGCGGGCACATTCTAATGGCCCTCGTGGAGAAGGTCCGCCGCCGCCCGTTGAGCGTGAAGTTCGTGGAGTACACCACCACCGCGTTTGCCGTGCTGCTGATTTCGTTCATGCTCTACGTGACCGTTTACGACATCAAACGGATGCCCCTCATTGGCTCATGGTTCAAGAGCAAGACCACCATCGAGCAAGCCGAGCCGGCGCCCGTTCCCGGCAACTAGCCCATGCGCTACTGCAACTCCCCGTTCGTTCGCGAACGCCGGAAAACCCGCGAGATCATCATCGGCGACCCGGAGCGCGGCGGCGTCATCATCGGTGGCGACCATCCCGTGGTCATGCAGTCCATGATCACTTGTGACACGATGGACACGGCGGCGTGTGTGCGCGAAACGCTGGCGCTGGTGGAGGTCGGCTGCCAGATCGTGCGCATCACCGCGCCCACCGTGAAGGACGCAGCCAACCTTCGGCACATTGTCGCCGAACTTCGCCAACGCGGCTGTTTCGTGCCCATCGTCGCCGACATCCATTTCAAACCCGAGGCCGCCTTGGAAGCAGTCAAATGGGTCGAGGTCATCCGCGTCAACCCCGGCAACTACGCGGACTCGAAGAAATTCGCGGTCAAGGAGTACACGGACGAGCAATACGCCGCCGAGTTGCGGCGCATCGAGGAGAAGTTCACGCCGTTGGTGCTGGAGTGCAAGCGCCTGGGCCGCGCGTTGCGCATCGGCACCAATCACGGTTCGCTCTCCGACCGCATCATGAACCGGTTTGGCGACACGCCGCTGGGCATGGTTGAGAGCGCGCTGGAGTTCGCCCGCATCTGCCGCCGGCATGACTTCCACAACTTCAAGTTCTCGATGAAGGCGTCCAATCCGAAGGTGATGATCGAGTGCTACCGCCTCCTCGTCGCCCGGTTGGAACAGGAAGGACCGGATTGGAACTACCCGCTCCACCTCGGCGTCACCGAGGCGGGCGAAGGCGAGGATGGGCGGATCAAGAGCGCCATCGGCATCGGCTCGCTGTTGTGTGACGGCCTGGGCGACACCCTTCGCGTCTCGCTGACGGAGGATTCGCCGCGCGAGATCGAGGTCTGCCGCGATTTGCTGGCGCAGATTCCTTCGCTGACAACCTCGGACCTCGGACTTCGCGCCTCGGACTTCCCTTTCGATCCTTTCCACTACACCCGTCGCCCCACGCCAGAGATCGAATTGGCTGACGGCGTGAAATGTGGCGGCGAACAACTCATCCGCGTTGTGGTCCCCCGCGCCGTGTTCGACACGGTCATGCCCAAGCTGTCGCCCAAGGCCGATGTTAAGCCGGAGGCGGTCTATGAAGACTTGAACGTCGCGGAGTTGGATCCGACGCAAGACTTCACCATCAACTGCGACACGCAACTCATCACGGTGAAGGACGGCGTGCCGCTGCCGGCGATTGCTGCGTTCCGCCTGCTCGCCGCGAAGTTGAAGCGCCTGGGCCGCAACAACCCGATCCTGCTGAAGGATTGCTTGGGGTGCGATGCTCGCAGGACAGGCTTCCAGCCTGTCTCCGATTTCAATTCAAGTGCGAAAGAGAATATGGAGACAGGCTCGAAGCCTGTCCTACTGGAGCCGAAGATCGCCCTGCTCCGCGCCTCGGTGGTGATTGGCTCGCTGCTGGCGGACGGCATCGGTGACGCGATTCTGATTCGCGGGGAGGCGGACGCGGTTCAATCGCTGCGGTTGGCCTACAACATCCTGCAGGCTGCGGGCTGCCGCTCGTTCAAGACCGACTACGTGGCCTGCCCAAGCTGCGGACGGACGCTGTTCAACCTCCAGACCGTCACTGCGCGCATCAAGGCCCGCACGGAGCATCTCAAGGGCGTGAAGATCGCCATCATGGGCTGCATCGTCAACGGCCCGGGGGAAATGGCGGACGCGGATTTCGGCTACGTGGGCGGCGCCCCCGGCAAGATCAACCTTTACGTCGGCAAAACACCCATCAAATTCAACATCCCCGAAGCCGAGGCCGTGGACCGGCTGGTGGACCTGATCCGCGAGCATGGGAAGTGGGTTGAGCCAGAAGCTCTTCCCAAAATCGCGGCTACGGTGTAGAGTGCGCCGCAAGATATGGCAGCAACGCTTGAAGAGCCGAAGATAGACGTCCACCAAGCGGTCAAAACGGCGATTGGTTTCTTTCAAAAGTCGTTTGCGCGCGAAAAGACGCAGCATCTCCAACTGGAAGAGGTCGAACTTTCCGAGGATGGCCGCATTTGGTTGATTACCTTGGGCTACGACGATCCTGTGGCGGTTTGGTCGGAGGCCCTGAAGCCCTCCCCGTTGCTTCGACCTCGACCGCTGAGAAAGTACAAAGTCGTTCGTATTGATGCCCAAACCGGGAAACCGATGTCGGTAAAGATTCGTTAGTGACGGCTGAACAGCTATTCAAGCTCTTGGCCAAGCACCGGCAATCGGGGGTTGCCCTGGATTCCAACCTGCTTCTTCTCCTCTGGATTGGGAGCTTTGATCGTTCGTTGGTCAGTCGGTTCAAACGCACCCAGAAATACACCGAATTTGATTTCGATTTGCTCGTGGAACTGATCAGGCGCATTCCGTTGCTTGTCACAACTCCATCCGTGCTGACCGAAGTGAGTAATCTCGCCGGGCAGCTCCCAGAGCCTCTTGGAAACCTATTCCGTGATGAGATGCGCTGCGCGATTGGAAAGCTTGATGAAAAACACATCGCGTCGAGGAAGGCGGCCTCCGAAGCCAGCTTCGTCCGGCTGGGAGTCAACAACCTCCGGCAAAGCCGGAGGCTTGTAAGTTGTGAACCGCCCAAGG
>CAZJTM010000071.1:0-26469 GCA_964548925.1 uncultured Verrucomicrobiota bacterium
AAAATTCTCCGAGAGCTTCTTCGCGCCCTGAACCCCTGAGCTTGGTAGGGACGCGTTCCCCCCGCGTCCCCATCATCTTCGGAACACGTTTGGGACGCAGTGGAATGCGTCCCTACCAATTGCAAAGGGAGTTTCACGAGCAAATGGGACATGCAGCGCCAAGACGCAACCGCAACAGGTGCCCGCGACAAAATCGGATGAGCCATTGCGGGGTAAATTACCATGACGCGATGCCCAAGCGACCCCCATGTTTGGGGGACATGGCGTGACGCTTTGACCACGCCTCAGTCGTTGCCTGCGCCCCGGTCCAATGGAACTACGACCGAGAGATTGTTCCGATTGCCCGGCCAACAGCGTGGAAGCGACGAGTGGCGTAAGGTGCGGGTTTCGCCCCGGCGGGCTTCCGACACAATGATGGCGTTCAGGCCTTCCCCCACGCCGTCGCGGATGCGATCCACCGCCACGAGCGACAGGTCCGCATTCTCGACCATAACTGCCACCGCTTTGCGACCTGGCTTCAACAGATGCGCCGGGGACGTGTTCAAAACGCAGCCCAACATTTCTAAGCGCGAGCCGGTGCGCACTTCGATCTGCGTTCGGTATGCATCAGCGGTCACTGATTCTCCACCACCCTCACGGACACCAAACCCAGGCATGCGAAGCGAGGCCGTTTGCCGTCCGCAACCCACTCTCGCCGGATCGGCTCCAAGTGCTCCCGGAGTTGCAAGGACGATTGCTAAACTGGCAAGAGCGCACAACTTGGCGAGGTGCATGTTCGATCTGGCGGTAGTGTCCCGCTGCCTCGGGTAATCGCTAAAGCAACTCCTCGATGTCTTTGTAGTTCTTGGCGTCGAGCAGGTTTGGATTGAACGGCCCCTGGCCGGCGGTGGCGTCGCGAATGTCGCGGTCAATGTAATACTCGTTGTGCGGTTTGAAGCCGGGGATGGTCAGCACGTTCACGAACACGTCCAAGCCGCGATGGCCCGTGCCGGGCGGGATGTAAACGAACATGCCCGGTTCGAGCGCGTATTGCTCGAAACGCGACAGGTCCCGCAGGTCCGGCCAGATCAAGAGCGACGCGGTGCGGCCCCAGGTGTTGAGCCGGTAGGCTTGCGGATCGAGCACCAAATACATCTCGCGCTGCGGGATGCCGCTGCCGCCGCCGAGGCCCTTGGGCGGATGAAAATGCGCAGGCGAAGTCTCCCTAGGGATGTTGACGACGTGGCTGTTCACCCAGTTCAAGCCGTCGCCGGTTTCGCCCGGATAGTTGTATTGCCATGTGAGCGGCAGGCGACGAAACGGATCGAAGTCGGGATTGCAGCCGCCTGCGGTGTCCGCCAGATAACGCAGCCGGCGCACGGTGGAAATGTGGCTGGTGGAACGCTTCGTGTTTTCCATTGCCAGACACGAGAACTGGCCGCGGACCTGGACGGACTCATCCGCGCAGGCAATCAATTGATCGCCTGCCAGCACCGGTTCCCACGAATCCACCTGCTTGGTCGAAAAACCGTGCGCACGATAATTCTGAAACAGGGATTGCAGGGCGCTTTCCGCCGCTGCGTCGGTGGACCAGGGACGCGGCAAATGATCCAGCTTCCACAACTCGCCCGCGATGTCGCCAGTAAACGCGCCATTCTTCCAGCGCCGCAGAATCGCCAGCAGCGGGACATCCACGGCTGCGGAGACGGTGGCACGACGTTCCTTCAGCAGTTGGAGCGTGGCGGCAAATTCGGGTGCGAGCGAATCGAGCCGATACTCCGCCGGCAACGGTTGGCCGTCGCCTTCCTGGGTGCGATAACCTTTGGGAAGAAACACTTCGCCCGCGCCGCGAAAAATCCAGAAGACCCGCATCCCGCCGTGTTCGCTGCGCAAGGCGGCCTCGCCGTCCACGCGCACGAGGCTCAGGCGCAGATCGGGATTGTGCGCCTCGAACATCTCGCGCATGGCCGCGAACTGGGCAGGCTGCTCCAGATGAATCGCCTGCACCCGGGCGGTTGTCCGGGAGTCAGGGTTGGTCGCGATGGTGGTTTGCACGGCGGCAACCATTATTCAACCTAGCGCGGATGCCAAGGCCGGCCGGCCTGGATCGGTGGAGGAAGGAACGCGCCGGCCCATCACACCTTGGCCGGCAATTCGTAGCCTTTGCGGCGCTCGTAGTCGAGGTAACCGTTCGCCTCGGCGTCGCCGATGAACCGCTCCTTGCGCGGGTCCCACTTGAGCCGGCGGCCCACGTAACGGGCGATGTTGCCGAGGTGGCAGACCGTGGCGGACCGATGCCCAGCCTCAACGTCGGCGCTCGTCTTCTTGCGGCTCTTGATGCACGAAATCCAGTTGGCAATGTGGTTGCCGTCCGGTCCTTTCGGGCGCCTGGACATGATGTTGATGGCCAGTTCCTCCGGGTCCGAGGAGAGGCGGCCGCGGTCAATGGTGAACGTGCCCTTCTCGCCGACAAAAATGCCGCCAAACGTCGGCGGTTTCTCGCCGTTGGGCGCGGTGTCCACCAATTCCATCACGATGTCGCCGGGATAACGGAAGAAGACCTTGGGCACGTTCGTGATCTGGTCGCCGCGCGTCTTCGGTTCGGACTGGGTGTAGGTGAGCGACGGATACTTGGGTCCTTCTGTCCAAACCTCGGTCGGACCGCCCGCGTCCATGCCGAGCGCGAGTTGAATCATGTCGAACCCATGCGAACCCCAGCCGGTCATTTCGCCGCCGGAGAACGGCCGGATGGAAAGCCAGCCCGGGTTGGCGCGCGGCAGGTAGAGGTCCTGATTGTAGGCGCACTTCGGGGCAGGCCCGCACCAGGCGTCCCAATTCATGCCTTCGGGAATCGGCTGCGCGGGCAGTGCGGACTCCCACGGGCCGGGATAGTTCCAGGCATAGACCCGCGTGATCTTCCCGAGGCCGCCTTCGCGGATGAACTTGCAGCCCTCGATGTCCGTCCAGTCCGCGCGCTGCTGGCAGCCGGTTTGGAAAACACGTTTGTATTTGCGAACCGCGTTGGCGATCACGCGCCCCTCGTGGATCGTGAAGCTGATGGGCTTCTCGGCGTAAATGTCCTTGCCCGCCTGACAGGCGTGGATGCACGTCAATGCGCGCCAATGGTCGGGCGTGGCGGTGAACACCGCGTCCACGTCCTTGCGCTCGAGCAACTCGCGATAATCCTGGCAGGCGAAAGCGTTGAACCGCGCCGCCACCGTGCGCGCCCGTCGGAGATGCACGTCGGCGAAGGCCACCAGCTTGATTTCCGGCAGCGCCTGGGACTCCGTTACCAGCGCGTCCATGCGGCGGCCCACGCCGATGCAGCCCACGGCAATTCGGTCATTCGCCCCGGGCCGCCCGCTGGCGGCGAGCACCCCGGAGGGGATGAAATAGGGCAGCGCCACACTGGACGCAGCCAAGCTGCTCCACTTGAGGAATTCCCGGCGGGAAAGATTTGTTTTCATGCTCGATTCTCGATCTTGATCTGCCCGATTTGCCCACAGGTCCAAAGTTGGCCAGCCTTCCGGCCCTGGGCGGTTGGCGAATGCACATCTGGTTGATCACCCAATGACACGCGAACCCTGCCGCTCATCAAAGACCAGCTTACCAGTCAACCCATGGAGTGCGACCCCCATATTCGGGGGATGTGGCCTTCCGCTTGAGGTGTAGAGCAGCAACAGCAAAAGGCACTGGAACAATCCGACTGCCGCCAACAGGGATAATTCAGATTCTGCAACTTCGATCTAATCCGCGCGAGCAGCGCGACGTACCTTGACCGCTGCAAACACAGTTGTCGTTTCCATCGTGTTAAAAGCGGCGCGAACGGACTTGCCACGCCCCTTGCCCCTTGCATAGTATTTGCCCGACGCAACAAAGTGCATCAGGCCAACCTGCGCGTGGGATATGCGTCAGCGCTCCAGGGTTGAAGACGCTGGAGGACCGATGCAAACGCGGTGTCTGGTCGGAAGACAAAGGCCAACGCATGGAATCGTGATGCCTTCGTTTACGGCGCTGTGGCTGGGTAGCTCAGTTGGTAGAGCAGAGGACTGAAAATCCTTGTGTCGGCGGTTCAATTCCGCCCCCAGCCACCACTCCCTCAAAAACTTGCGCAGCCCCCCTGTCCCTGTGTTCACTGCGGCTTGGCGTTCGGTGGCTGTTGCTGTTCAGTGGCGGTGTTGCTCTTGGCGTTTTGCCGGGTGGCGACCTCGTCTGGATTCCCTCTTCAAAAACGCGGGATTGCCCGCCGCCTTTCTTTGCGCACAATGGGCGCGGGTTATGAAACAACATTTCGCTTTCCGCCGTTTCCAACCAATCGTCTGCATCGTGCTGGCCGCCCTCGGGTTGCTGGCCGTGACCGGCACGACGCAGGCCGCGCTGAAGCCGGTGGCGTTGCGCTGTGAGTACCGCCCCAACCCGCTCGGGATTGACGAGGCGCAGCCGCGGCTCACGTGGCGCGTCGAATCCGCCGAGCGAGGCCAGCGGCAAACAGCGTATCAGGTGTTGGTTGCCAGCAGCCCGCAGTTGCTCCGGCGCAACACCGGCGACCTCTGGGACACCGGGAAACTGGCGGGCGACCAGACAGTAAACGTGGTTTACGCCGGACGAGCGCTTGCGTCGCGACAGCGGTGTTTCTGGAAAGTTCGCGTGTGGGATCGGGACGGCAAACCGGTCTGGAGCGAAGGTGCGACGTGGACGATGGGGCTACTCCGGCCAGAGGATTGGCGGGCGAGTTACATCAGTCATCGCGACTCCACACCGCTGCACAAGGATCCGAAGACGCTCTTCCTGCCGCCGGCCCGCCAGTATCGCAAGGAATTCACCGCGTCCAAGCAGGTTTCCCGGGCTACGATCTATGCCACCGCACTGGGCATCTATGAACTTCATGTGAACGGCCAACGGGTGGGGGATGCGCTGTTCGCACCGGGTTGGACGGATTACCACCAGCGCGCCTATTACTGGACCTACGATGTGACGCCGCTCGTGAAGAAGGGGCGTAACGCCGTTGGCACGTGGCTGGCGGATGGCTGGTATTCGGGCTACATCGGCTTTGGCCTGCTCACGGGCATCGGCACGGAGAAGATTGGCCGCTACACCTACGGCAAGACGCCGGCGATCATGGCGCAGCTTGAGATCGAATACTCGGATGGCTCGCGGGAGACCATCGTCACAGACAAGTCTTGGAAGGTCACCGGCGAAGGGCCAATCCGCGAAGCCGATTTCCTGATGGGCGAGCATTATGACGCGCGCAAGGAACAGCCGGATTGGGCGAACGCGGGTTTCAACGACCAAACTTGGGAATCGGCCATCCTCGCCGAGGAGAACGGTTCCGTGCCGGCGACCTTTGTGGAAGGAACGAACCCGGAGAAACCGGACGGCAGTCCGCAGGACAAAGGCCGACCGGTGGACTTGGGCTTCAAACGTCCTCCCAAGCTCGAAGCCTTCCCGGGGGTTCCGGTGCGCGCGATTGAGGAAATCAAACCAATCGGTGTCACCTCGCCCACCAACGGCGTCTTTATCTTCAACCTCGGCCAGAACTTCGCCGGCGTGGTCCGGCTGCACGTCAAGGGGCCGGCAGGCACGACGGTCCAGCTTCGCTACGGCGAGATGTTGCACCCGGACGGCACGTTGATGACCGAGAACCTGCGCAAGGCCCGCGCCATTGATCGCTATGTTCTGCGCGGCGATCCCCGGGGTGAAACGTGGTCGCCCCGTTTCACGTTTCACGGCTTCCAGTACGTCGAGGTCACCGGCTACCCGGGCCAGCCGGACAAGGACGCCGTCACCGGCATCGTGCTGCACAGCGACACGCCGTTGACGAGCCACTTCGAGTGCTCCGATCCAGTGCCCAACCAGTTGTTCAAGAACGTCGTCTGGACGCAGCGGGCGAACTTCCTCGATCTGCCCACCGATTGTCCGCAACGCGACGAGCGCTTTGGGTGGACCGGTGACGCGCAGATTTACGTGCGGACCGCGACCTACAACGCCGACGTGGCGGCGTTCTATACCAAGTGGCTGCGCGAGTTGATGGAAAGCCAGCGGCCCAGCGGCACGTTCCCGGGTTATGCGCCGTTCCCGTTCCAGCACGGGCAGGACTTTGGCACGGCGTGGTGCGACGCGGGCGTGATTTGTCCGTGGACGATCTGGCAGGCGTATGGCGACACGCGGATCATCGAGCGTTGCTGGCCGTTCATGGCGCGCTTCCTTGAGTGGCGCAAGGCCACGAGTTGGAATTTCCTCGGCATCCATCACGGCAACGCGTGGGGCGACTGGCTCAACATCAACGAACCCACGCCCATCGAGTACATTGACACGGTGTATTTCGGTTACTCGACGAAGCTCATGGCCGAGATGGCCCAGGCCATCGGCAAGACGAAGGAGGCGGCGGAATACCGCGCGCTGTTCGACAAGATCAAGGCGGCGTTCGCCCGGAAATACGTGCGGCCGGACGACACCCTTTCGGTGGACACGCAAACGGCCTACGCGCTGGCGCTCTACATGGACCTGCTGCCCGCGGAACTCCGCAAACCCATGGGCCGGATCCTGGCGGACAAGTTGCGCAAAGGGGAAACCGCCGAGAACTCGGGCATGACCACCGGCTTCCTCGGGACGCGTCCGTTGCTGCCGGTGCTCTCGGAGGTCGGCGAGCACGACCTCGCGGTGAAACACTTTCAGAGTCGCAAGTTTCCGTCATGGGGCTACGAAGTGGAGCAGGGCGCGACGACGATTTGGGAACGTTGGAACAGTTTCACGAAGGAAAAGGGGTTCGGCGGCAAGCAAAACGCCGAGATGAACTCCTTCGCGCATTACTCGTTCGGCGCGGTGTGCGAATGGATGTTCTTCTGCCTCGCCGGCATTGATACCGACGGCCCGGGCTACCAGCGGATCCTTCTTCGCCCCTCACCCCCGTCGCCCGGCAGCAACCCGGAGCGCGAGCCGATTCACTGGGTCAAGGCGCACTATGATTCAATCCACGGGCGCATCGTGAGCCATTGGCGGCGAACTGCGGATCGCTTTGAGTTGGAGGCGACGATCCCGGCAAACACGACCGCGACCGTTTATCTGCCGGCAAAGTCAGCAGACGCCGTCACGGAAGGTGGCAAGCCACTGGGCAAAGTCGTGGGGGTGAGTTTTCTGCGGCAAGCGGGTAGCGACGTGGTTCTAGCGGTGGAAAGCGGCAGCTACCGATTCCAGTCAGCACCCTGAGCCGCACTCCGGTGTGCGATCCAGCCGCCGCGACTGCGCGCGAGGTGATGTCAGTGGTCCGCGGACAGCACGGACGGCAGCGTGGATAATCGCAGGGTCTGGGGCGAGGATTCTCCAAAGTGAGATTTCACGCGTTGAACCCCTGGGATACTAGGAGCGCCAAGGCAGTGGAACCGGCATCCTGCCTGTTGGGTGCTTCCTTCAGGTCGGCGGTGTTCTCCGACAGGCAAGATGCCCGCTCCACTGGCAACAGTGGCGCACGAGTTTCCAAGTGCATTGATGCGGTGGAGCCGCGTTCGGCTTCCAAGGAGACTCCGATTCACCGCAGGAGGGCAAGCAGGCGGTCAAGAAATCCAACCGTTGGGCCAAATTGTCCATTGTGTTTCCCCGCAGGCCGGACGTAAGCTGGCTTCCAGGATGAACTTGGTCCTCGCAGCCGCCGTGAACCCTGCGCTTGGTTGGCGCCGTAGATTCGCCGCCGGTCAGTGTGTGCGGCAATCGGCTGTCGAGCAAATGCTGTGTGCCTCCGGGAGTGGGAGCTCCAGTAAGACCCGGGCCATTCGTCCAACTCGCAGTTAATCAACCCCAATCCACAAGACCTATGAAACGCAATCGAATCCAATTCCCTTGGCGGCTCGGCAACCTCGCGGCGTGCATCGGCGCGGCGGTCGTGCTGTGTTGGCAGGGAGCAATCGGCCAAACCATCCCCAACCCCAGTTTCGAAACGGACACCTTCACGGCGTTCCCAGGATACATCAGCGGCAACACCGAGATCACCGGCTGGGCGGGAACTCCGCCCGAGCGCGTGGGGTTAAATCCGGGCGGCGGCAGCCCGTTCGCCGACAATGGAACAATCCCCGCCGGCAACAATGTTGCGTTTATCCAAGCCCCCGGGGATGGAAGCGCATCCACGCTCAGCACGACCATCAGTGATCTGGTCGTCGGAACGACCTACCGGGTCACGTTCCGCGCCAACGCCCGCGCCAACAACACACCGAATCTCAAAATCTATGTTGACGGAGTCGCGGTCCTGCTGCCCGGCGGCCCGGACGGACTTTCCCTGGCCGCCGTCACCGGATCAAATCCCTACTGGCATGTGGCCTTCGAGTTCACGGCCACAGCCACCTCGCAATCGTTGGCGCTTGTGAACGACGCCATCGGCGACCACACCGTGGTGGTGGATGATTTCAAGATCGCGCCCAGTACCGGCAAATGGTCGGTCGAGGCGTGGACCGGGGATGAGGACTCCGGCGTGAATTCCGACTTTCTTTACACCCATGCCTACAATTTCGGGAGCGGCGACAGCCCGACGATCAACGGCATCGCGTTCACGGGCGTGGCTGGAACCGCCCCGGCCGTTGCTGGGAAGTTCTCCACCACCTATCTGGCGGCGGGGCCGGTGGGGGACACGAGCATCAACATTGGGGGTAACAGCGCGACGATGGCGGGAGCGTTCGTTTATGGTGGCAATGTTCCGGCCAGTGGCTATCAGAGCATCAGTCTGCAGGGGCTGACCCCGGGAACGGAGTATGTGGTGACGATCTACTCGGTCGCTTGGGAGGATGCATCAGTCCCCAACCGCTGGGCGACCTTCAGCGTGGGTGACGATTACCTGACGCTCAATCAAGACCAGTTTTACAACAACAGCGGCATCCGGATTTCCTATCGCTATACGGCGGACGCGAGCGGGACCGTGACCGTCAAGTTCTCCCCGCTCGTTCCGGCGAACCTGAGTTTCCACGTGTATGGTTTCGCCAATCGGGAAGCCGTCTCGCGGTTCGTGGCCCCCACCATCACGGGCCAGCCAAAGAACACCATCGTCTCCCCGGACCTGCCGGTGACCCTGAACGTCATCGCCAGCGGCGTGCCGCTCCCGACCTATCAATGGCGGTTCAATGGCGGGGTCATTGCCGACGCCACGGACGCCGCGCTGGTCCTGCCCGCTGTGACCGCGGCAAACGCCGGCGGCTACGATGTGGTGGTGTCCAATCGCGCCGGCGTGGTGACCAGTGCGGTCGCACGACTCACGGTGGGCCTGCCGATGACCAACCCCAGCTTCGAGTTGGATGCGTTCTTTGTCTGGCCGGGTTACGTGAATGACAACAGCCCAATCACCGGCTGGGCTTCTTTGCCCAATCACGGCATTAATCCGGCCAACGGCAGTCCGTTTGCCGACAACGGGATCATCCCGCATGGGGTTCAGGTCGCGTTCATGCAAGGTGACGGTGCGTTGAGTCAAACGGTCAGCGGATTCACCGTCGGCGCGCAATACTATGTTCACTACTACGAAAACGGCCGGGTTGGGGGCACATCAAACCCTGCGCTGGAGGTCAAGATCGGCGGCGTGACCGTCGTGAAACCGCACTCCATTGCGCCGGTCGGCGGCGGGAGTTACTACGAAATCTCCAGCGAGGCGTTCGTCGCGTCCGCCACAGACATGGAACTGGCGTTCATCAAGAGCAACCCTGCAGGCGGCGACTCGACGGCTCTTGTGGACAACGTGGCCATCATTCCGTTGGCGGCCGGCACCCCGCCGTCCATCACGCTGCAGCCCCAATCTACCACCGTGTATCTCGGCAGCGCCGCCAGCTTTGCGGGGCGCGCGTTGGGAAGTCAGCCCGTCGCCTATCAATGGCTGTTCAACGGAGCGCCGTTGGCCGGCGCCACGGACAATGTCCTGAATCTCTCGCCGGTTCGCCTCGCCGATGAAGGTGATTATGTCCTCGTGGCTGCGAACAGTTCCGGCTCGGTCACAAGCTCCGTTGCCAAGCTGGCCTTGTTGGAGGCCATTCCCTCGCTGCACAACACCGGCATCAGCGCCTCCGGCACGCCGCTCGCCGCCGGCGCCGTTGACCCGTCTTGGACGTTGCTCGTCAACCCCGATGGCGGTGGGGCGAGTGTCTATGTCGGCAATGACGCGTGGCCGATTGGTTCCGCTTGGGCTGGCAACAATTCTGTCTCCAAGTGGGTTGGCTCGCGCGCCAGCGTGGGCGATGCCGACATTCCGCTGGGCGATTACCAGTACCGCACCACCTTCGATCTGACCGGGCGGGACACGAATACCGTGATCATCCTTGGGCGTTGGCTCTCCGACAACTGGGGAACGCCCATCCGCGTTAACGGTGAGATTCTCACCGCGCCGATGAGCGACAGCTTCACGGCGTGGGCTGTGTTTGCCATCACGCCCACGAACGCGACCCTCCTCCCCGGCCTGAACACGATTGATTTCGTGGTCAACAACGCCGGCGCGGGGCCAACCGGCGTCCGGGTCGAATTCACCAAGGCCAGTGCGCGCACGCTGCCCGGAATCCCGGCCGCAGTGGCGGTCCCGCCGCAAGGCAGTACCGTGGCGGAAGGCGACACCGTGGTCATGACCGTGAGCGCCACCGGCACTTTGCCGCTCACTTATCAATGGAAGAAAGGCAATGTGGACCTCGCGGGCAAGACCGACGCCAGCCTAACCCTGACCGCGGTGACAACCAACGATGCAGGCATCTACCGGGTCGCGGTTTCCAACGCGTGGGGTGGCGAAGTCAGCGCGGGCGCCGAAGTCATCGTCGCCTATCGTCCGATCCCGGGCATCTTCGGCACGGGTTTGGATGCGAGCGGCGCGTTGCTGCCGGACGGCGCGGTGGATCCGCACTACGTCCTCTCGGCCAGCGCGGATGCGAACTACCCCGGCCCTGATGCTGTTGCGATCACCAATGTCTGGCCGATCCAAGCCGGCGTCTGGCTGCCGAACGGTCCGTACTCACGCTGGATTGGGGCGTCCGCAGCGCAACGGCAGGACGTGGACCCGGCCCAGGGGAATGCGCCCGGGCTCTACACCTATCCCACGACGTTCAATCTGGCAGGCTACGACCTGACCAAGGTTCACCTGACGGGCGGCGTCGCCGCGGACAACGGCGTCGTGGATGTGCTGATCAATGGCGTCAGCACCGGCTTCACGGTGGCCGGCTTCGGCGCCCTCGTGCCCTTTACGCTCCCGGGCACGGCCTTGCTGCCCGGCGCCAACACGCTGGACATCATCGTCAGCAACGCTGAGACCGCCGGGGCTGACCCCTTCGCGCCAAACCCTGCGGGCCTGCGCGTGGACATGAAGGGCTACTTGGATATTCGGCCGGCGGCGCCAACAACGACGCTCCACATCATCCGCAGCGGCG
This sequence comes from uncultured Verrucomicrobiota bacterium, assembly GCA_964548925.1. Classification (GTDB taxonomy): domain Bacteria; phylum Verrucomicrobiota; class Verrucomicrobiia; order Limisphaerales; family MWDV01; genus MWDV01. The sequence continues at coordinate 11,349 of CAZJTM010000071.1, forward strand.
ACAGCGTCTCCGTTTCCTGGTCGCCCGCGGCGAGCGGCCAGAAGCTGCAATGGGCGCCAACCGTCAACGGTCCGTGGGAGGAAATCTCCGGCGCGCCGAATCCGTACACGACGACCGCCAGCGGGGCCCCGAAGTTCTACCGCATCGTGCAATGACGGGATCGTCTTAGGCCATCAGGGGACCGGGAACGCGCAAGCGTTCCCGGTCCTTTTTCTTTGAAGTCCGGATTTTTCATCCACTGCCTTTCGGGAATAGATCATTGTCACATGGGTTCATCGGGTTCTGTTACATGGGTTCGGGGTGGGGGGGCGCAAAGACTCTGGCGGTCTGGCGCGTCACGGGTTTTGCTCTGCGCGGCCTTGAGCTTCCTCGCCGCTTCAGCGCGGGCCGACAGCGTGGTGGTCTTCAACGAGATCATGTACCACCCGTCCATCAACGAGGCGACCATGGAATGGGTGGAACTCCACAACCAAATGGCGGTGGATGTGGACTTATCGGGGTGGACGATCACCGGCGGCGTGGAGTACGAGTTCGCCGAAGGGACGGTCATTCCCGGAGGTGGTTACCTCGTCGTCGCGTCGTCTCCCCCCGCGCTGGCGAGCGCCACAGGGCTGACCAATGTGTTGGGGCCGTTCACGGGGCGGTTGTCCAACGATGGGGAAAAGCTCGAACTGCGAAACCGAAACAACCGGTTGATGGACCGTGTGGCTTACGGCACGGATGGGGACTGGCCCGTTGGGGCGGACGGCGCGGGCGTCTCGTTGGCCAAGCGAGCCGAGAACAGCGCCAGCACGCCGGCGGAGAATTGGACCGTCAGCGCGTTTATCGGCGGCACTCCGGGGCAGCGCAATTTCGCCACCAGCCCGTTCGAACTCACAAGCCGCACGCCGCTGCTCTTGGACGGCACTTGGAAGTTTGACGCCTCCGGGAGCGATTTGGGCACTGCTTGGCGTGAAGTTGCGTTCGACGACAGCGCGTGGGCCACCGGTCAGGCGCTATTTCGTGCTGGCGATGTCACCGTGCAAGCGGGCGATCCACAGCCGGTCCCCACCGTGTTCAGCACTGGCGTGGATGCGAGCGGCGCGGTCGTTTCGCCGGGGTTGCCCGATCCGCATTACCAACTCACGCAATCCGCGCACAGCACCCCGCCGCCGCCGCCGATCGCCGCCACCGTTATCCAAAACCATCCGGCGTGGCTTGCCAACGACGCGTTTTCCAGTTGGATCGGCCCGGTGAATCCCGGCACGACCGACGTGGCCGCCGGCACTTACATCTATCGCACGTCGTTTTCCCTCGAGGGCTTTGATTCGTCCGCAGCGGCGCTCACGTTCCGGGTCGCCGCGGACAATCGCCTGAACGACGTGCGGCTCAACGGCGTTTCCAAAGGCATCGCCTACGTTGGTTTCTCGGCGTTCAGCGGCAACTTCTCCGTCACCAGCGGATTTGTGGACGGAACCAACACTTTGGATTTCGTCACGGCCAATGATGGCACCACGGCGAACCCGGCCGGGTTCCGGGCCCGCCTTTCCGCCACCGCGCGGCAGCTCATTCCCAACAACACCACGCTGCCCGCCGGGCGGACGAATTACTATTTCCGCACCCGGTTCAATTTGGAAACCGCGCCCCGCTACGCGGCACTCCAGCTCAACGCCGTCATTGCGGACGGCGCAGTCTTCTATCTCAACGGAGCGGAAGTGCTCCGCTGGAACATGCCCGAAGGTCCGATCACGGCGGCGACCCTTGCCGTTTCGAATGTGCCCAGTCCCGCGTACCTCGGGCCGTTCCAGCTTCCCAACACCGCTTTGGTCGCCGGCACGAACGTCCTCGCGGTGGAACTGCACGGCGCTGCCGCCGGTCTGACCAACCTGCTGTTCGGCGCGGCGCTGGAACTTGCGACCACGAACATGCTCGTTCCGCCGCCGGTGACACTTGCGTTCAATGAAGTTGCCTCGGGCACGAATGGCGATTTCTGGATCGAATTGCTGAACCACGGTGCGCACCCCCTCGACCTGAGCGGATGCCGGCTGGTTCATCGCGGGCCTGCGGCAAATCACAACTTCATGCTGCCGCCGGAAACATTGGCTGCGGGGGCTTTCCTGCAACTGCCAGCGGGGGCGCTCGGTTTCTCCGCCACGACCGGTGACCGCCTGTTCCTCTACGGCCCCGAAGCCGCCAGTGTGATTGACGCCGTGGTGGTCAAGGATGTGCCGCGCGGGCGCTGGCCCGACGGCACGGGCGACTGGTGGTTTCCCACCGCTTTGACTCCCGGCGCGTCCAACCACTTCGAGTTCTCTCGCGACGTGGTCATTAATGAGATCATGTATCACGCCCCCACGCTTCCGGCCGAAGCGGCGACCTACGGCACCAATGTCCTCGTCAGCATCACCAACCGCTGGAAGTACTGCGCTCGCGGAGCCGACTTGGGGAGCGCGTGGCGGACGCCGGGTTACAGCGACGGAGACTGGCCCGAGGGACGGGCGCTTTTCCACAACACAACTTCCGTGTTGCCAGCCGAGAAGCACACGCAGGTGCCGCTGGTGGATGCCGAGGGCGCGCGGATCGTGACCTGGTATTTCCGGACGCCGTTCGTGTTTATGGGCGAAACGATCGGGGCGCAATTGACGCTCCGGCCGATCGTGGATGACGGCGCGATCTACTATCTCAACGGCGTGGAGTTCTTTCGGCAGAACATGCCGACCGGCGCAGTGACCTACGCGACCTTGGCCAGTCAGGGTGTGGCCACGCCAACCTACACCGGCCCGTTCGTCGTACCCGTGACCAACCTGCTCGCCGGAACCAACCTCTTGGCGGTGGAAGTTCACCAGTTCACGACCAATCCCATCGCGGCGGACATGGCCTTTGGCGTCGAGGTCCGGGCCTACGGCCAACAGTCCGCGCCCTTGCCGGTCCGCGAGTCGCCGGAGGCGTGGGTGGAATTGTTTAATCGCGGCACGAACGCGGTGGACCTGACCGGCTGGCGGCTGGACGAGGGGATTGACTTCCGTTTTGCTCCCGGAACGACGCTTCCCGCCGGCGGCTATCTCGTCGTGGCCAAGGATGTGGACTTCGTGCGAACCCAGCATCCCGGAATCACCGTGGTTGGCCCGTTCAACAAGCAGCTTGGGCGCGGAGGCGACACCGTGGTGTTGAAGGACGCCGCCAACAATCCGGCGGACAATGTCCGCTATTTCGACGGCGGGCGATGGCCGGAATATGCCGACGGCGGCGGGAGCAGCCTGGAACTGCGCGATCCGTGGGCGGACAACGTGCAGGCCGAAGCATGGGCGGCCAGCGACGAGTCCGGTCGCGCCGGCTGGAGCAACTACACCTATCGCGCCACCGCGCAGAACGTGATTGGCCCGACGCTTTGGAATGAGTTCGTGATCGGGCTGTTGGAGGCGGGCGAGTGCCTGATAGACGACCTCCGAGTCACCGAATCCCCCGACCTTTCGCCTGTGGAGTTGCTGCAGAATGGCTCCTTCGAAAATGGCCTCGCGGCGTGGCGTGTTCTGGGAAACCACGACCGCAGCCGGGTTGAAACGGACCCGGACAACCCCGCAAACCAAGTCCTGCATCTGGTCGCCACTGGACCGACAGATCACATGCACAATCACCTGGAAACGACGCTGGCGAATGGTCGCAGCGTGACGGATGGCAAAACCTACCAGGTTTCGTTCCGTGCGAAATGGCTCGCGGGGAACAACCGCCTCAACACCCGCCTCTTCTTCAACCGCGCGGCCCGAACCACAGCCTTGCCCAGGCCCTCGGTTCACGGGACGCCTGGCGCGGCCAACTCCAGGCGGGTCTCCAACCTGGGGCCAACCTTCCGTGACTTTGGACATGGTCCGGTCGTGCCGCAACCCAACCAACCCGTGACCGTCAGCGTCAACGCAAGCGATCCGCAGGGCATCGCGGCGGTGACTTTGCATTGGTCGGTGAACGGCGGCACTTGGCAGACCGCGCCGATGCCGCCAAGCCAGGCCGCCGCCGCGCCCGGCTATGTGAATTACGCCGCCACGCTGCCCGGGTTTTCCGCCGGAACGCTGGTGCAGTTTTACGTTCAAGCCACCGATGGACTCGGGGTGGGCGCGACCTTTCCCGCCCGCGGCGCCGACTCGCGCGCGTTCTTCAAGGTGGACGATGGCAAGTCGCGCATGGCGCAACTGCATCGCATCCACCTGCTGTTGTCCGCAGCCGACACGCAACGACTCCATGCCTCCACGAACGTGATGAGCAACGACCGCTTGGGCGCGACTTTGGTGTACGACGAATCTGAGGTCTTCTACGACGTGGGCGTGCACCTGCAAGGGAGCGAGCGGGGCCGCGACGCGTCGTCGCGCGTGGGCTTCACGGTCCGGTTCAACGAGGATCAACCCTTCCGCGGCGCGCAGAAGAACCTCGTAATTGACCGGTCCGGCGGCTATTCGGGGCGGGGTGGCACGCACGACGAGATTCTGTTATGGCACGCGGTTAATCACGCCGGTGGCGGACTCATGGGGCTGGAATGTGATCTGGTGCAGGTCTTCGCCCCGCGCGGGTCGGAGGATGGGACGGGGCTGCTCCGCATGGAGGCCTTCGACAACGACTACTTTGAGAGCCAATTTCAGGATGGCGACCAGGGGCAGCGCCACATGCTGGAACTGTTCTACTATCCGACCACGACCGTCACCGGCGACCCGCAGTCGCCGAAGCTGCCGCAGCCGGACGACGTGGTGAACACTGACATTCAGGACTGGGGCAACGACCCGGAAACGTACCGCTGGATTTTCATGCAGGAGAATCAAGCCGATCTGGATGACTACAGCCCCATCGTGGCGCTGAGCAAGGCCTTCAGCCTGAGTGGCTCGGCCCTGGACGCGAGAACGCGGGAGTTGATGGACGTGGATGAATGGCTGCGAACGCTGGCTTTCAAGGCGTTCATCGGCGACGTGGACACTTACACGGTCGGCCTGAATCACAACTGGAAGATCTATTTCCGGCCCGGGGACGGCAAGGCGCTGGGGTTGCTGTGGGACATGGATTTTTCCTTCGTGCAGGCGGTCAACAGCAGCTTCCCGGGCTCGAGTTCGCCGGGAACGTATCGGATCATCACGCTGCCGGACAACCACCGGCGGTATTACAACCATCTGTTCGACCTCCTGACGACGACCATGAACTCCGCGCACCTCACCCCTTGGGCGGCGCGCTACGCCGGCTTGCTGGGGCAGAACTGGAGCGGCGCGGTGAGCTATTTGCAGCAACGCGCCGATTTCATTCGCACCAAGCTGCCGCTCTCCACGCCCTTCGCCATCACCAGCAATGGCGGGGACAACTTCGCCACGACGAACGCTTACGTGGCGCTGACCGGCACCGCGCCGATCGCCGTGAAGGAAATCCAAGTCAACGGCGTCAGCTACCGCCTGACTTGGACAAGCCTGACGAACTGGACGTTGACCGCTCCTCTCCCGGGCTTCGTCAACTTTCTCACGGCTCAAGGCGTGGACAATTATGGCAACCTCCTGGCCAACGCCGCCGATTCGATCATCGTCACCAACCGCGGCGTGTTGCCGCCGGGCCCGGTGGTGGTGAATGAGTGGATGGCGGACAACGCCGGGCCCGGCGGTTTTGCCGACCCGTTGGACGGCTTGTTCCAAGATTGGTTCGAGCTCTACAACCCCAACGACGTGGCCGTGGACCTTTCCGGATTCTTTCTCACCGACACGTTGTCCGTGCCGACAAAGTGGCAGGTGCCGGCGAATACCGTGATCCCGCCAGGCGGCTTCCTGCTTGTTTGGGCCGATGGCGACACCGCCCAAAACGGATCGGGCACAAACGGCGACTTGCACGCCGGCTTCTCTTTAAGCAGGGGCGGAGAAGCCATTGGGCTTTTCGCCACCGACGGCACGCCGCAGCACGCCGTCACATTTGGCGCGCAGTTCCAAAATGTCAGCCAAGGGTTGTTCCCGGATGGCAACACGAACGCCGTGGAGTTCATGCCCAATTGGTCGCCGCGGCAAAGCAATCGCCTGGGCGCGCCGCCCTCGCCAGAACTCGCCGCATTTACGCTCCGTTCGGACGGCACGATCTTGTTTCGCGTCAGTGCCGTTCCCGGCCGCACATATCGGGTGGAATACCGGAGCTCTTTGAGCGACGGAAACTGGACCCCGCTGACCACCGTCAAGGCGACGGAGACGAGCCAGGTCGTTACTGACAGTCGCAATGGCGTGTCAGAACGCTACTACCGGGTCCTGTTGTTGAACTGATGGCGACCATGGGATGGGAACATTCGCGAGATTTGAATTGTGTGAGTCTGCGCGATACGGTTGCGCAGGCGATCTTTCGGAGACATGAGGCTTATGAAAGACAGAGTATTCAGTAAACAGTCGGCCCAACTTCGGTCATGCCGGACCGGAGGGATCCAGCGGGCGTTTACGTTGATTGAATTGCTGGTGGTCATTGCCATCATCGCCATCTTGGCCGCGATGCTCCTGCCGGCCCTGACCAAGGCCAAGGCCAAGGCGCAGGGCATCAGTTGCCTGAGCAACCTCAAGCAACTTCAAATCTGCTGGACCATGTACGCTCACGATAACAAGGACCTGTTGGTCCCCAACGGCGATGGCGCCTCCTACCGGGGGTGGATTGGCGGCCAGTTCCTCGTCAACCTGACCGATGGCACCAACGTCAACCTCCTGAAACCGCCCTATGGCCTGCTCTGGAATTACAACCAGTCCGCCGGCATCTACAAGTGCCCCGCCGACCAGAGCGTCGTCAAGTCCGGCACCGTCACCCTTGGTCCGCGCGTGCGGAGCATTTCCTTGAACGGAAACATGAACGGCAACAGTTGGTACACCGAGCAGACCAAGAACACGTATTTCACGTTTCGGAAGCTGACCGACATTCGGCGTCCACCGCCGTCCCAAGCCTTCACCTTCATTGACGAACATCCCAGCACCCTGGACGACGGCTATTTCCTGGTGGTGTTTGACACGATCATCTGGGGCAACGATCCGGGGAACTATCACAATGGTGCGTGCGGTCTCTCGTTTGCCGACGGCCACTCGGAGATCAAGCGGTGGCGTGATCCCGACACGCTGGCGATCGTCAAACCGCCCAGCCCCAAAGGCCCGCGCGACGTTCCCTGGCTGCAACTCCGGGCTTCCGCGCCGATTGATCCCCTCAAGCCTTTTCCCTAAGCCGGGAAGATTCAGTTTGATACCGCAAATGAACGCTCATTGAGGCTGATGGTGGAGGCTTCGGTTCGGTTCGTGGCTTCACTTCGAGTTGCCACTTGGTGAACGAACCAATGCCGCCTGCCGGGCTGCCAACAGCCGTGTCGAATCAGCCTTTATCAGCGCAGATTCGCGGTTTCAGTAAATGGCTGCGGCGAAGTCCGGCACTGGAATGTCACCATCTCGTGCTTTCCCGGGCGATGGCCATGGCCTACCTTCCCCGGGATGATCTTGCGCTGCCATTTGCCGCTCCTGCTCGCGACGGCGCTTCACGCGGCCGCCGTGCCGTTCGTGCTGCCGTGGGACGACGCCCTGCCGGGCGTCGTGACCGATTTTTCAGGGATCAACCACCCGATCACCGCAGCCTCGCGGGTTAGCGTGGATGCGGACGGCCATTTTGTGGCCAACGGGGAGCGCGTTCGCTTCCTGGGCGTGAACTTCGCCGGGGATTCGCCGTTCATGCCGACCAATAAGGCCGACGCCGTTGCCGCCCGCCTTGCCAAGTTCGGCGTGAACAACGTCCGGTTTCACCACATGGATGCGCCGTGGGCTTACGGTGGCGGCCTCTTGAGTTACACCTCGACCCGGAGCACGAACTTCAATGCCGGCCAGCTTGAGAAACTCCACTTCCTCATTTCGCGCCTCAAAGTCCACGGCATTTACGCCAACATCAACCTGCTGGTCGGGCGGGAGTATCGCTCCGGCGACGGGTTGGGCGCCGCCATCACGACGATGGACTGGAAGGACCAGCACATCCTCGGCTTCTTCAACGACACCGCGTTGGGATTGCACCGCGACTACGCCACGAAGCTGCTGACTCCAACCAACCGTTTCACCGGCCTGCCGCTGGCCAAGGATCCGGCGGTGGCGTTCGTCGAGATCATCAACGAGAACGGCATCATCCAGAAATGGCTGGACGGCGGCTTGGACCGGTTGCCGGCCACGTATACGGCGCAACTCCAGGCGCGCTGGAACGACTGGCTGATGGCGCGTTACGCGAGCGATGCGGCCATGCTGGCGGCCTGGAACATCATCGCCCAACCGCTCGGGACCAATCTCCTCAAGAATGGCGCGTTCAGCAACGCGCTGACGAGTTGGAACGCCGAACAGCACGACACCGCACGCGCCAGCTTCAGCCGCACGTTCGAGTTCACGAACAACGCGCCGTCGGCGCGGATCGTGGTGACGAACCTTGGCACCGCGTCCTGGCACATCCAGTTCAACCAGGGCGGCCTGCGCGTGACCAACGGCCATCCCTATACCGTTTCCTTCTGGGCCAAGGCCAGTCAGGCGTTGAACTTGGACGTATCCGTGATGCAGGCGCACGCGGACTGGCAGCAGGTCGGATTCGGACGGAGCTGCGCCCTGACCACCGGATGGCAGCGGTTCACGAACACCTTCCAAGCCAATCTGACCGACAGCAATGTGCGCGTGAACTTCGGCGGCATGGGCCTGAGCCTGGCGACGTTCTGGATCGCCGATGTGGCGTTTCAAACTGGCGGAGAACTTGGCAACCTGCCGGGCGGCGCGAGCCTCGCCAGGCGCACCGTTCCAAACCTCCGGTTCTCGGGCGATGGTTTCACCGGCACGAAGGAAGCCCGCGGCGATTGGCTGCGCTTCCTCCGCGAGTTGGAGGATCGCTATTACGACTTGATGGTCGCGCACGTGCGCAACCATTGCGGCTACCCAGGACTCATTTTCGGCACGATCATGGCCAACAGCCCGGCCACGGTGCAGAGCCGGTTGGATGTGATTGACGGCCACGCTTACTGGCAACATCCGCAGTTCCCGGGCAACCCTTGGGACTCGGTGAATTGGTTCGTGCCCAACATCTCGATGGTCAACACCCTGGAAGGCAACACCCTCGCTGATCTGGCCCGTCAGCGAATCCAGGGCAAGCCCTTCACCGTGACCGAATACAACCATCCGCAGCCGATGTATTACGGCGCCGAAGCGCCACTGTTGCTGGCCACGTACGGGGCATTGCAGGATTGGGACGGCTTGTGGATGTTCGATTACGGCCACGGCCAGGATGGCACGACGACCATGGGCTATGCGCGGGGTTTCTTCGACACCGCGCAACACTCCGGCAAGATGGCCAACCTGCTGCTTGCCGCGAATCTGTTCCGCCGCGGTGATGTCTTGCCGGCGGCCCAGGAAATCACCATGGCGCTGTCTCCCAATCGTGAGATTGATTTGCTCGCCAACACCTGGGCGTGGGGGGTGTTCTCCAGCAGTCAATTCGGGCTCTCCGGCAAACATGCCTTCGTCAACCGGCTCAGTACCAGCGTGGGGACAAATGCCATCGGCCTGACCAATCCGCCCCCCGCGCCTTCGGGCAACGTTCTCACCAGCGACACGGGCGAATTGCGCTGGGATCTCACGACCGCCGGGCGCGGCGTCGTCACGGTCAACACGGCCCGAACCAAGGCCGTGATCGGCCATGCCACCAACCGGGTCTGGCAGCTCGGCGAACTCAGCCTCACGCCTGGCTCAAACCAGCTTGGCTGGTTGACGTTCGGCGCCACGCTGACCCGGGGGAGCAGTTTTACCAACGACTGTAACGCATTGATTATCGCCACCGGCTGGTGGGAAAACACGGGTCAGCTTTGGAAGGATGCCAACAAGGATTCCGTCGGCAACCAGTGGGGTGGGCCGCCGATCCTGATGGAAGTCGTGCCCTTCACGCTCACGCTGCCGGTCGGCACGAATCGCCTCTCGGCTTGGGCTCTGGATGAACGCGGCCAGCGCCGGGTCGTTCTGCCGGTGAGCGGCAACAGCACCCAGGCGACCCTCCACGTGACCAGCGCGGCGGCGTCCATCTGGTATGAGCTGCAAGTCGCGCCTCTCCTCGTCGGTTTCGACCTGTGGCGCGCGACGAATTTCACAACCGCCGAACTTGTCGAGCCGACAATCAGCGATGAAAGCGCCGCGCCGGCGGGCGACGGCATGCCCAATCTGATGAAGTACTACTTTGGCCTGCCGCCCAAGACCCCGGCGCCGCCGGACCGCCAAGTTCGCGGCGGCTTGATGTTCTGGAGCGGGACCGGGCACTTGGCGCTCACTTACTACCACGACAAGGCTGTTGGCGACGTCTCCTGTGTGCCTGAAGTGTCGTCCGACCTCTTACGTTGGTTTTCCGGTGAAGGTCACACCCTGCAATTGCCGCCGGAAGATCTTGGCGGGATCGAACGGCTGGTGGCGCTGGACGTAACCTCGGCGGGCAGTGCGGCGCAGCGTTTCATGCGTCTGCGCTTCTGGCGGTCCAACCCTTGATTCCGCCCCCGCCGAAAAGGCACGGTTGTTCAAGCCGAAGTCGGTCGGGAGGGGCAGGGGAGTTGGCCCGGGTTGCGATTCCAACCGCAGGGGTCGCTTCTCAACCCACAGTCCAGGAAGTCGTGACACCTGCAAGGCAGTTCGGCACTACCGCAGTTCCTCGATCGCCCGCGCCACGCGGTCACGGTGTTGTTCAATGGGCCCACCGTCACTGGTGAATTCCGTCAGACTTCGGGTGATGGTTTCGGGAACATCGAGGAGGCGCGCGAACCGTTGATACGTGTCGGCGGGCAGGACTTGGCGGCGTTCGGCCAGTCGCCGACGCAGGATGGAGAGGTATTCGTAATCCTCGATTCCGTCGCTCAGGTGCTCCCAGCGGATGGAATCCACCGGTCCTTCCAACACCGGCGCATCAGTTCGACCATCGGCCACGGCCAAGGGCGGGTAGATGAACCGTCCGTCGCCGTTGCCCCAAGGTCTTCGCTCGCCATCCGGTGTGCTGTAGCCGGAGGTCCAACTCATCGGATCGGCGTAGGGATTCTGCGGGTGGTTCGCATCCGGATAGGCGGCGGTGCTGGTCCAGTAGGTCGTTTCCCAAACGAGAATGCCTTCAATGTTGCGCTGGAATGTCTGCCAGAGCCAGACGCGCATCTCAGGCGCGGGATGGTCAATGAACAATCCGGCGTAGGGCGCTTTCGGGCCGGTGCAGACGTACCACCAGAACTTCTCTCCATGTTTCCGGCGGTCCTCCGCGCGGGCGTGGTCGTAACTGTCGGTGATGCTGCACCAGATGTTCGGCCCGCCGAGCAGCGCGGGCTCGACTTGCTCGGTGAGCATCCGGGCAATGCGCGGACAGGACCGCTTCAGCTTCGCGAAGCCATTCATCACGAACGGATATTGGTCGGCGCTCGGTTCGTCGAACCAGTAAATGAAGGCTTGCCCAAGCCAGCCCTTGGCCTCGAGGTGCGCCTCCAGTTGCCGGCAGTAGGAATCCAGAAGAACCGGGTACTCCGGCGTGTCCTCGTCGAACCCGAGCAGGCTGGGCGGCGAAATTTCGTGAAACGTCCCGCCGCCAATGCCAGGAATGTGGACTTGGAACGAGTTGAAGTGATTTCGGTCAAGGGCTTGCGTCATTGCCCGATCCCACGCCGTGAAATCGAATCGCACCTTGAGTTGATCGAGCGGCGCGACCGGTTGCGTGCGTGGCGTGCGCTCGAAGTCGCCGCCTTGCACCAACTCCGCGCCTGTGTCGGCGTCCGTGATCGAGATGTCGTCGAACCACACCAGCCCGATCTCCTCGCCACGCTCGGTCCAGACTGTGGCGCGGGCGTGGAAGCGGACGTATTCCGCTCCGGGCGGGAAGCTGGTCAGCAGTTCGTCAATGTTCTGCCACCCTCCGCTGCCGCGCAGGGTAATGTCGTTGTTTCGTCCCGACATCCACTGCTTCTGGGCGTCAAAGTGATTCAGCGTCACGATGAAGCGATGTCCGGGAACGGCGGTGCGATACCAACACTTCACGCGCAGGCCCTTGGGCGGAATCTTGATCAAGGGCTCATAGCTGGCCGTGACGTTCTCGTTGAACTTGTCGTCGTAGAGCAGCAGCGCACCCTGGCCCGAATGCACTTCGTTGCTGACCACGCGCAAACCGGTCCAGTGATCCCAAGAAGTCTGCGGCGGGCGAATGTCCGGCCATTCCACCTTGATGGGGTCGAGCGGCGCGGGGTCGTAGGGTGAAACGTGGTGCGCGGCCAGATTGGCCAAATACTTCTCCAACACGAGCCGCTTCTGCTCCTCGGTCTTCAGCCCGTGATAGCGGAACACATTACCCGGCGAGAAACCAAACGCCGTCGTGCAAGTCATGCGCTCCGGCAGCGCGAAATCGTAAACGGTAAGTTCGATCGGGACGCGCGTTTCAAGGTCTTTGGCTTGCAACGCGACCCAACCACGGTACGTTCCGGCCGGTGTGTTTGTGGGGACTCGCACCCGAAGCCAGAAGGCGTGATTGAAGTTCGCCTGCAGATTCAGGCGGTCACGGATTGGCAGCAACGGGTCCGGCCACAGGCCGGGCGTGGAGGCGCGATCGGTCGGCTGCGTGATTTCCAGATACTTGACTTGGAGCACCTCAACGTGCCGCGAGGGGATCTGCGCGCCGCTCGGTCCGGTCAAGTCCCCGCATTCGATTCGAAAGCCATCCAAGGGACGGGCGGAACGCAGCGCCAGTTGCGCGGCCTCGCGTTCGTTGCGGGCGCACTTCAGCAAGATGGCGCGGCCCTTCTCCGCTGGTGGCGGCTGGTCAGGCCGGATTTTCGTGGCGCTGGACAGGGCCCACCAGAGCACAATGCCATCCGGTGGGTCCGGCAAGAGAGTCCCTGCGGCTTCCGGCACTCTGGTCTGTGCCTTGGCTGAACCGGCCACCAACAGACAAACCAACCCGACAGAGAAAATCGCGTTCATGAGCCAACAAGTTTGAGTTCCAAGCTTCGAGCGAAGTCTAGCCTTGGGCCGCGGAAATATGCCAACGGAATCTGGCTTCACTGGACCGTCGAAGGAATTCCGCTGCAAACCCAAGGCCTTGAATTGTTCACGACCCCGCCACAAGATCATTGACGACGATCCGGAACCGGGCCGTCCGTAGATTACCCTACACCGCTCCGTAACCCATCGAATTGCGGCCTCCTCGCCAGAACCGCATTCTTGAGTGCGGTAGCCTATGGGCGCAACCACACGACTTTTCAAACTCGCCCCACTGTTCCGCGTTTGGGACCCGGCGCGGCGAGGATTTGGATTCTCCGACCAGCGGCCCGACGATGTCTGCGTCGTGGATGCCTGGGCGGGGCGTTTCGACCGGGAAGGCCGGCCGATTTACGAGCAGGACATACTCAGCGTTCACCATGACTGGAAACTGGGCTGGGTGCGCGCGCTCGTGGAGAAGCGCGCGGGGACTGCTGAATTCAGAGGCGTGGCAACCGGTCCGGACGGTCCCTTCCACATTGCGGCCTATCAATTCGCGGACGCTTACGTCGAGGGCAATGCTCACCAGCATCCCGAGAAGCTGCTCCCTGCGGTCCCCCAGTTCCCCGAACCGGAAACGGCAGACCTTTCAACGTGGTGGGGAGAAGGACTACGCTGGCCCAGGGTCGCATCCACGATGTCGGTTCGTCAGAATCACAGTTCACGAATGCTGCGTCGGCTGACGTCGGAGGTGACGAGTTCATCGCTCCGGCCCGAAAGCGTGAACTCGCGGCTCTCTTTGCTCGCTCATTTGCAGGTTCAACCCGACACTCGGGCCACACGCCGCGATGGCTCGGCAGTGCGGTGAGTCTCCTTGTGAACCTGGTGTAGCGGCGTCTCGGGAGAGCGCCGCCAGCTTCCGCCTCCAAGAGTTTGCGGCGCGCTGCCGAGGCGTTAATACGGCTCAGGGGGCTGAGGGGTGATTTCTTTGGGGAATCCTCTAACAGGCGCATTGCGACACAACTCTGGGATCGCTGTGCGCCAGAAGTGAGTGTTACCCGGCGCTGGGGCGGGCAGGTGCCCGTTGCGCCCAAAAGGGTGTTACCCCTTTCTTCCCCTTTGGAAACGAAAGAAGCCGGGGCACGATGGCCGGCCGGCCTCCCTCGCTCCCGTTTTTTGGGGTGCGTTGAGCTAGCCCAAGGCGGGTCGGGGTTCAAGCCGTCAGACGTCTTTGGGCTTCGATTGGTTGCTGCTGCCGTTCGATGTCCCGGCCCAGTTGGGAGGGATTGAGGGTGGCGTGCAGGCTTTTCAGCCGGGCCTTCTCTTCGGGGTGGACTTCCGCGGCGGCTACCACTCGGACGTAGGGCGTTTGAGGCTGGCCATACTTCCGTAGCGTGCGGGTCCCGCGGCGCTCTTTCCTTTCCAGCTTGAGGGTGGGCAGGAAGTGATTGAGTCACTGACCCAGCGCCCCGGGGCAGAGGGTGTTGATCAAGGGCGTGACTGCCGGGTTGTCGTAGCGTGCGTAACCGAAGTGCTGGCGCACCCGGGTCCAGTTGCGCGGCTCGACAGGGGCGTTGTCGTTCTTCGGATACGGGCGGGCGCGGGTGAAGAGCGCGGGCTGGGGGCGCTGGCCCCGGGAGGCGACTAGGTGATGGTTGATGAACTCGCCGCCGTGATCGCTGTCCACGCCCCGGAGTGGGAAGGGCAGGCTCGCCTCCAAGTTGCGGATTTGCGTTACCGTCGCGTGCTGGCCGCGGTTTTCGAGGGCGCGCAGGCCAGCCCAGTCAGTGCCGATATCCACGCCCTCCAGCATCCAGCGATGCCGATCATCGAGGCCGCCGCCGCACAGAGCGACGGGGTCGAGCTCCAGCCAGCCGGCGCCTTCTTCCGTCCACTCGCCGCGGATCGGAATGCTCTGGCGCAAGAGGCTGCCGGGACGGGTGCATGTGAACCGCCGCCCGGCGACGCGCAACGGGACGAGCAAGCGGTCCCAGGTGCGGGGACTGGCACTCAAGAGCGTCTGGCGCAGGTCGGCATCGAGGCGGCGATGATCGGTTTCATAGGCGGGCAGCCACTCGGGCAGAAGGGCCCGCAGCCGCACGCCGCAGGGTTGGAAGGCGGCGAACCAGATCGGCTTGACGATCGGGAGCAGGGTTTCGGGGTGATAGGTCCTGGGCCGGCCCAGG
>CAZJTM010000072.1:0-26268 GCA_964548925.1 uncultured Verrucomicrobiota bacterium
GGTCTCCCTGATCCTCGCGGGAGGACTTCCGACCATTCCGTCTCCACCCAGCGGCCGGACCGGCTGGCTTCGGGTTCGTCATCGGCTGGTTGATGCGATGTTGCTTCAGCTCGGCGTAGATGGATTGCGCCAGGCCGGACTTGGCAAAGCCAATAACCTTCGCGCCCCTGATGTTGAAGTGTTTCTCCAAGTCTTCCGCGGTGAAATGTTGGACAACCGGATAATGTGCGAAGTCGGCCAGGATTTCCGCCCGGCTGCCTTCGGTGATATCGCGGGTGATAAGGACGAAGTGCAGGTTGCTCTTGCTGCGCCGGAGCGTTTCGCGTCCAACGAGCAACACCCGAGCACGCAGAACAAAGGGGAACAGCCGCTCGACCGGTCTGGCAACGGCGGCGATTTCCGTTGGCTCCGGCGGCGGCGGGCTCGATTCCAGAGGCGCGGCGTCGCTCATCATGCCACCTTCACCTTCACCTTGTATCCTTTGATTTGCGTGCGGTTGAGTTTGGCGATGATGCCATGCACGTGCTCGGAGGCAACGTCCACGAAGAGATGCCGCTCGCGGACATCCACCGTGCCGACGACCTTGCCGGGCAGACCGGTCTCGCCAGCCACGGTGTTAACGATGTCAATCGGCTTGATGCCATGTTCCTCACCGAGATTCATCCAGAGGCGGGTCTGGTGGGCGGGGGTTGCCCGGCTGGGTTTGGGCTTGCGAGCGGGTTTGGTTTCCGCCGGTGGCCTGAATTCGGGTTTCGGCACGGATGCCAGAATCTCCTCGTCCGAAAAGGTCCGCGGTGCGGGGGTGGCGGGCGCGGCAGCGGGCTGCGTTTCGGTCGGAGGCGCGGGGGCGACGGGATTCGCTTCAACGGGTGCCGGAGAGGGAACAGGCGCTTTTGCGGCGCTGCTTTGCGCGGGCACAGTCAATTCAGGTTCGGCTTGGGGCGCAGGAACGATCGCCGAGCTTGGCGGATTCACCGGGCTGCCGGTCGGCGCTGCAGGCACGGACGACTTCACCAGGGCTGGGGGCTTCGGAGTCGGGGTACGTTCAGCCAAGCGGGAGCGGGAGAATTCAGGAGCAGCCCGCTCCAATCGCCGCGGACGATCTTCATAGCGGCCCAGACGAACAGGGCGTTCCTCGCGACGTTCGTAACCACCGCCTCGTGGTTCGCCGCGACCAGCGTAACGCCCAGGGCGGTCGCCCCGATCTGCGTAGTGGTCCTGACGAAACTCGCGCTCTCGATACGGCGGGCGCTCCAGTCGCTCCGGGCGGGTGGTTTCCGCTGCGCGCTCGGGGCGCGCGGGTTGGGCCTCGCCGCCTTGCAGCAGGTGGAGCAACGCCGAACAGATGTCGGTGGAGGAGAAGCCTTCTTCCAACAGGCGTTCGACCAGATGATCCTGCCGCTTGAATTCGCCGGCGGTGAGGGTGGCGCGGATGCGCTCCAAGAACACGTTCGCGCGGGCTTCCTCCACCTCGGCCACCGTGGGCGGACGACCGCGATGGATGCGGGTGTTGGTGTAGCGCTCGATGTGGCGAATTTGGAACACCTCGCGTCCGGCGGCAAAGGAGATGGCCATCCCTTCGCGTCCGCGCCGGCCCGTGCGCCCGATGCGATGCACATAGTCCTCGCCGTCGTAGGGCAGATCGTAGTTGAAGACCACCTCCACGTCGTCCACGTCAATCCCGCGCGCCGCGACGTCCGTGGCGACGAGGAATTCCAGGCCGGACTTGCGAAATTTGTTCATCACGCGGTCGCGCATCATCTGGCTCATGTCGCCGTGCAGGCGGTCGGCGGAATAGCCTTGGGCGTTCAGGTGATCCACCAGGTCGTCCACCATGCGTTTGGTGCTGCAAAAGATGATGCCCAGCTTGAAGTCATGGAAGTCAATCAGCCGGGTCAGCAACTCGACTTTGTAGCGCCGGTCCACCTCGTAATAGACCTGCTCTACGGTCGGCACAGTGAGCGCCTTTTGCTCGATCCGCACCTGCTGCGGCTCGCGCGAGTATTTTTCGATCAACTGCTGGATGGGGCGCGGAATGGTGGCCGAGAAAAAGACGGTTTGGCGCTCCTTGGGCGTGGCTTGGAGAATTGTCTCCATGTCGTCGCGGAAACCCATGTTCAACATCACGTCCACTTCGTCGAGGACGACCAGCTTGAGCGCGTCAAACCGCAGGGTGCCACGGCGCATGTGGTCCATGACGCGTCCCGGGGTGCCGATGACGATGTGCGCGCCCTGGCGGAGGCCGAAGAACTGGCGGTCGTAGGATTGGCCGCCGTAGATGGGGAGCGCGTGCAGGCCGCGTTTGTAGAACGCCAGTTTGTGAACCTCCTCGGAAACCTGCACTGCCAGCTCGCGCGTCGGACACAGCACCAGCACTTGGGGGACGCGCTGGTCCACGTCCACCTTCTCGATGGCCGGGGCGGCGAAGGCGGCGGTCTTGCCGGAGCCGGTCTGCGACTGGCCCACGATGTCCTTGCCCGCCATGAGCAGCGGGATGGCTTCGGCCTGAATGGGCGAGGCCTGCTCGAACCCCAATCGGTCAATGGCCTTGAGCAACTCGGGAGACAGGCCGAGTTCGGAAAAAAGTTTTGGTGTCATGCAATGGTCTTTGTGACCCGCCTACCTTACCCGATGCCGGCGCGCAGGGAGAGTGAATTCTCGCTTTGCCCACGGCGGGTAGTCTTCCGGGAGGGACCCCGGCCGGAGACTGATTTCCTGTCAAATCTTGAGGAAGAGCTTCCGCCGATACATCCACAAGAGGATCAGCCACTCAACCAACAGCACGCAACCGCCGAAGAACAGCGGCTGGTAGGCTTTGCCGAACAGCATAAAGAACCCCCCGCCCAGGTGCGTTCGCAAGGAGCTTTCGATGAATCCGACCCACAGGTGCGCGATGCAATAGGCCGCAATGGAGTTGGCGCCGATGACGACAAGCGGAAACGCCCACGCCCGCCAGCCGCGCACTTCCGTCAGGAAATGAAATGCCGCCAGCAACAGGAAGCACCACCCGCCGCTGAACAGCACCCATGTTGGCGTCCAGATGCGCTTCACGTTTGGGCAAACGCCGGTGGCGTTGAGCAGCCAGCCCAGCGCCAGCCCCGCCAATCCGGCGAGCACCAGCCGGCGGAGGAGATCGCGCGCCGGCATCCCGGCACGCAACCAGCCCCCGGCGATCAAGCCAAGGATCATCGTGCCGAGCGTGGGGATGAAGCTGAGCGTGGCATAGCCGCCGCCGTTGTGGGTGAAAGGCTGCTGACGCGGAAAGAGATTCAAGAACCAGGTGTCGAAGGCCCAGGCGGGATTTGTGTTCTTGTTCCAGTGCGCCGCGAAGCCGGCCAGGTTGCCTTGCCAATCCGCTGACGTGCCGGTCTGTTGCCAGTTGAAGTCCGGGCCCGGCAACGGGTAGAGCGCAAACAACGTCCAGTAGCCCGCCAGAATCACCGCCAGCGCGGCCCATTGCGCTTTCCCGGAGCGTTCGCCCAACAGGAACAACAAGAAGTAGCCAAGGCCGATCTGCGTGAGCGTGTCTTCGAAGGTGAAATAGGTCTGCTTCGCGCCGACGGAGCGCAGGAAGATGCCCAGCGCCACGAGTGCGAAGGCGCGCCACAGCGCGTGCAGTCGCCGGCGAACCAGCGATTGGCCGCGTGCCAGCCGGGCTGCGAGCGAGAACGGCAGAGCCACGCCTACCAAGAATGAGAAGGACGGCTGGATCAGGTCGTGCAGCGAACACCCAACCCAAGCCACGTGGTCTTGGTGATGGGCGAGGAAGGCCCAGAAGCGACTTGCCGGAAGCGCCCCGGCCACGCTCCCCAACGATAGCACCTCGGCCATCATCAGGAACATCACGAAACCACGGTAGGCATCCAAGGAAACGAGGCGGGCTGCCTGTTGGAGGGTGGATTGAGCGGACATAGGAATCACAAGTTGAAGGCGGCGCGACGAGGATTCAATCCCGAAAAACAGAACGCCGCCGAGGCGAACCGGCATGCCCCTTTGAGCCGCCGGTCGAGACTTTGGGTCGGGACAGCGCGAGCGGATTGAGCGGATCGTTGGTCCGGTTTTTCCGCTGGCTGTGGCGGAGGGTTCTGACTAGGCTGTGCTGGGTGCTGCCAATCGCGGGTCGGTTTGTGGGTGGCCCCAAGACATGGCTCTATTGACCAAGTTGGCGGATACGAAACTGCTCTTGCAGGAGTGGCTCAGCGCGCCCAAGCGCATCGGTGCGGTCGCGCCCAGTTCCCAGCGGTTGGCCGCAGCGATGGCTTGTTGGGTGCCGCGCGAGGCGCGCGGTCTGGTGGTGGAACTCGGCGCCGGCACGGGCGCGGTGACGCAGGCGCTCCTGGCGCAGGGGGTTTCGGAGAAGCAGTTGGTCGCGGTGGAGAACACGCCGGCCATGACCAAGGTGTTGCGTCGGCGGTTTCCGCGCGTCCAAGTCATCGAGGGCGATGCCCGGTCGCTCGCGAAGTTGCTCCGGCCCCTCTTGCCCACAGGCGAATCGGTGGCGACCATCGTGTCCAGTCTCCCGCTGCGCCATTTTTCATCCGAGGACGCCGCGGCGCTGGCACGGCAAATCCGCGCGTTGCTGCCACCGCAGGGGCGCTGGATTCAATTCACCTACCACATCGGAAACGGTAAACCACCCGGAGGCGTGCCTTTCAAGGTGCGCCACTCGGACGTGGTCTGGCTCAATCTTCCCCCGGCGCGGGTGCTGGTTTACGAGAAGTAAACCCCAGCGCCACGGCAGATCGCCGGTGACTGGCGCAAGCCTTGGGTTGAGGAGTCTTCGCGCCATTTATTGCGCGGCGGACGCGAGCCAGGCGGCAATGTCGCGGATGACTTCCTCGTCCACGAAGCCGGGCACTTGGTATTCGGCCGGAGCGCTGGGGCCTTCTCCGGCGATGAACAGGTGATTCAGCTTGGGATACATCTTGAGGGTCACGTCTTGGCGCGTCGCCAACGCGGCACGCCATCCGGTCAGGTCCTTCCCCGTGACTTGATAGTCACGCCCGCCCTGAAGGATCAGCATGGGGAGACGAAGCTTCGCCGCCGTGGCCGGAGCGTCGTAGGCGCGAAGGTCTAACCAGTACGCCGCCGGCGCGCCAAGGATTGCCACCGGGTTGGTCGCGTCTTGCCGCGTCAGGGCAGCGACGCGCTCGACCTGCTTGCGCGTGGACTCGATTTGTTCCCGCTCTTGCTCCGACACCGTGCCGTCCGCCTTCGCGATGTACTCGATCTGCTCGATCATCGCGCGCTCCAGCGGACGTGTCGCGCCCGCCAAGAGAATCAAGCCGGCGAAGCCGGGATGGTCGCTGGCGATTCGCGGCGCGAGCATCCCGCCCAGGCTGTGCCCCAGAAGGAAGATTCGCTTTGTGTCCACGCCCCCCCGTTCCCGCAACCAAGCCAGCGCGAAACCGGCGTCCTCCATGGTTTCTTCGCGCACGGTGATCGGCGCGAGCCGCCCGGCTTCGGCCGCCAACTTCAGCGCGTGGACTTTCGTCCGCTTGTCATAGCGGAGAACAGCCACGCCCCGGCTCGCCAATCCCCAGGCCAGATCACGGAAGGGCTTGTTCGGTCCGAGGGTTTCGTCACGATCATTCGGCCCGCTGCCGTGGACCAGCACGACGGCGGGGAACGGACCCTTACCGTCTGGCAATGTCAGGGTTCCGGGCAATTCCCAACCGGGAGCGCCGAAGCGGGCCTGGACCTCGCTGAACTGGTTGGTCTTTGCGTAAGGCGGAATCTGCGCGTCGGGTTTGCGCGCCGGCAGGAAGAACAGTCCGGCAATCTCGCCCGCCGGATTGAACACGACCTTCGCGTCCAGCCAGTCGCGGGCAAACTCGCATGTGACGAGGGCAATGCGATAGCTCCCGGAGGATTCCGTCCGCGTGCCATGCCTCCGCTGGAATTCACCGGCCTGCCGGTTCACCGCCTGCCAAGTGGCGGCCAGTTTTTCAGCCGGCAGCGCCGCCGCCATGGTCTTGTCGAAGCGTGCGACAGCGTTCGCGAATTGGCCGGCCTGCAACTGGTCCACGAAACCCTCGGCCTGACGGATGATAGGTTCAACCGCTTGTGCCGCGGAGGCCACGCAAGTGAGCAACGCCAGCAGGCAAGCGGATGCGGGAACAATACAAACGAAACAAGGGACCGGATGGGTCTTCATGGGACTCGGGTTCATTCAGGATTCCTCGGTCGGGTTGGCCGCTTTCTCGCGTTTTCGTTTCTGAACCGCTTGTTTGAGCAGGTACTCGATCTGGCCGTTCACGCTGCGAAGTTCCGCCTGCGCCCAAGCCTCCAAGTCGGCCCAGAGCGCCGGGTCCATCCGCAGCAGGAAACTCTTGCGTTCGGCCATGCGAACTCAGGCGTAGAGCGTGCCGGTATTGACGACGGGATGCACCTCGGACTCGCCGCAGAGGACGACCATGAGGTTGCTGACCATTGCGGCTTTGCGCTCGTCGTCGAGGGACAGGACTTTCTTTTCGGCAAGGTCCCTGAGCGCCATCTCCACCATGCTCACCGCGCCGTGAACGATTTTCTGGCGCGCGGCGATGACCGCCTCCGCCTGCTGGCGGCGCAGCATGGCCTGGGCGATTTCGGGCGCGTAGGCCAAGTGGGTGAGCCGCGCCTCCTCCACCACGACGCCGGCCTTGGACAAACGCTCCTGCAACTCGCGCGTCAGGGCTTGCGAAACCTCATCCACGCCGCTGCGCAGTGTTGTCTCGTTCTCCTCGCCGTTGTCGTAAGCGTACGAGTTGGCTAGGTGGCGCAAGGCGGATTCACTTTGGACGGAGACATAGTTCTCGTAGTCGTCCACATCGAAGACGGCCTGGGCCGTGTCTTGGACGCGCCAGACCACGACGGCGCCGATCTCGATGGGGTTTCCGCGTTTGTCGTTCACCTTGAGTTTGTCGCCGTTCAGATTGCGCGCCCGGAGCGAAATCTTGTTTCGGCCGGGATGCTTTTTCATCGCCTGCGCGATGGCGGTTTTATCTCCGGTCTTGCCCGCCTCGGCGATGGCCCGCGCGGACGAAGGCCCGTTCGAGTAAAAGGGATTGCCCCAGTGGAAACCGCTCGCGCGCACCGTGCCGCGATACTCGCCGAACAGCACCAGCACCCGCGCCTCGTTCGGTTGCAGCGCAAAGAAGCCGAAGAGCATGATAATGGCGCCGGCCAGCACCAAGATTCCCGCGATGAAGAGCGGCCAGTAGGGGGGGCCGCGTCTTTCTCCCATGGCGATTGATGTGATGAACATCGCCGGCCCGGCCAGCAACAGCAGGATGTTGACGGGCAGCAACGCCCACCCGTTCTTCACCGAAACCACTCGTTCCCGATTCGCGTTCTCAGTTGTCGTTTTCATATCCATTCCAGTTCTCAGATTCTCCGTCCACCGGAACGGCGGAAAGATATCTGAGTGATATCATATTGAAATCTAACCGAAGGGCAAGTGAAAAATACCACTTTCGCTTCTTCCTTCCCTTCTTCGCTCCACCGGAAAGCTGAATCTTGCTACCAGCAACTCACGCCGCCAGCTTCCGCGCCGGCGGGTTCACAAGGGCGGACGCCTCGCGGGAGTTGCGGAAGCGGGCGTTCGTGGCGTCCCATTCGAGGCGTTGGCCGGGGAAGCGCAGCGCGATCATGCCCAGCAGCGCGATTTCCGTCAGCGCGGCGCCGTAGGCGAAGTTCGAGCCTGCCGGACGCCCGTTGCGGATGGCGTCGAACCAGTCGTCAGCGTGCGACCCTTTCACGCGGCGCAATGTGGGCGCGGGGCGTTTGTAAGCGGCCATCTTTTCGTCGGGGAGAATCTGCCCACCGCCGGCGCCGTGAGAGCCATGCATAATGACGCCCTCCTTGCCGACAATCATGGCCCCCGTGGCGGGTGGCTTCGTATCATTCCCCAGTTCAGGCAGGAGCGGCAATCGTTCCAAGCCATCATACCAGATGAGTTGAACCGGCCCGCGCGCGCCCTTGGCGGGGAATTCGTAAGTGATCCGCGTTCCCGGCGGAAAGGTCGCGCCGTGTTGGCGCGGATCGTACCCGCCGCGGACCTCGGCACGCAACGCGGCGGGCGCACCGAGGTCCAACGCCCAGAACGCCGGGTCCACAACGTGGCAGACCCAATCACCGATGACGCCGCCGCCGAAAGCCGTCCACCCGCGCCATTTGCCGCGCAGATACATGGGGGCGTAGGGGAGCAACGGGGACGGGCCAACCCACAAATTCCAGTCCAGTTCCGGCGGCACAGGCGGGCGCTCGGCCAGAGACGGCAGTTGGTCCATGCGGCTGTAGTTGCTGCCACAGCAAGCGTGAACGGTATGCACCGGGCCAATGGCTCCGTCCCAAATCCATTCGCAAACATCGCGGATGCGATCCGACGAATGACCCTGATTGCCCATCTGGGTAATGACCTTCTTGGTTTCCGCGAGCTTCCGCAGTGCGCGGGCCTCGCCAATCGTGTGGGTCAGCGGCTTCTCGC
Source organism: uncultured Verrucomicrobiota bacterium (assembly GCA_964548925.1). GTDB lineage: Bacteria > Verrucomicrobiota > Verrucomicrobiia > Limisphaerales > MWDV01 > MWDV01. Next base: position 8,468 of record CAZJTM010000072.1, read on the forward strand.
AATAGACGTGCTTCCCGCGCTCGATCGCGGCGGTGCAGAGCATTGCATGCGTGTTGTCGGCCGAGGCGATCACAACGCCATCGAGCTCCTTCTCATGTTTATCGAACAACCGCCGGTAGTCCTGATAGAACGGGGCGGGGCCGTAGTGCTGATGCGCGTCCGCCTCCTGACGCGAATCGGCGTCGCACAGGGCCACGATGTTTTGTTTGCGGAACATCTCGGCAATCTGGCCGCCGCGACTGCCCGTGCCCAAGACGGCGAGACTGAGTTTTCGGCTGGGGAGGGTCTGGCCGCGGAGGCTGAACCCCCTCGCCGGGGCGAGGGACGCGCCCGCCAAAGCGGCGGCGCCGCGGCGAAGAAAAGAACGACGCGTCAGAGAAGATGCCGATGTTGTCTTTTTCATTGAGCAATGCGGTTTCGAGTCGGTTCCGCCGCCCGTGTCCCTTAACCCTCATCGTGGCGGTAAGTGCGGACCGGGGGCGGCGCCAAGGAGGACTGCGGACTTGGCTGATCGGCTCTGATCACGGCACGATTAAACCCCGAGCCTGCAGAATCGTCCACGCGTTTTTATGTCGTGAGTTTGCATGTCACCTTCCTTTACCCCGGGCAGACCGATTCCCTGAGTGCCTTGCGTTGCGCGTGCGACCCAATCGCCGCTTGACTCCATCGGGCTTCTTGGCGATTCCAGTGCGAGCACAGCATGAATCAACCGCCCGCACCCGCTGCGAATCAACTTGTCCGAGGACTGGGGCTCTTCGACTCCACCATGCTCGTCGCCGGCTCGATGATTGGATCGGGCATCTTCATCGTGTCAGCGGACATCGCGCGGTTGGTGGGCTCGCCGGGCTGGCTGCTGGTGGTCTGGCTGGTCACTGGCGCGTTGACCGTGACCGCCGCCTTGAGCTATGGCGAGCTCGCCGCGATGATGCCCCAAGCCGGGGGGCAATACGTTTACCTACGCGAAGCTTATGGGCCACTCTGGGGTTTCCTCTACGGCTGGACGCTGTTCCTGATCATCCAAACCGGTACCATCGCCGCGGTGGCTGTGGCGTTCGCGCGGTTCCTCGGCGTGCTCGCGCCTTCGGTATCGCCGACGCGATGGATCATCCCGCCAATCCATCTCTCGGCCAACTACGCCCTCAGCCTTTCGACCCAGCAACTGGTCGCCATTCTCGTCATCGCGCTGCTGACGGCGTTGAACCTGCGCGGGCTGCAACTCGGCAAACTGATCCAAAACGTGTTCACCTCGGCCAAAACCCTGGCGCTGTTGGGCCTGATCGGCTTGGGCATCTTTGTCGGTCGCAACAACGCCGCCCTGCAGGCCAACTTTGCAAGTCTCTGGTCGCCCGCCGGCGTCACGCCCATCCACTCCGACTTGCCGTTCCTCGCGAGCGTGACGGCCACGAGCGGCCTGATGGGCCTGCTCATTGCCATCGGCGTGGCGCAGGTGGGATCCCTCTTCTCCTCGGACGCGTGGAACAACATCACTTTCGCGGCGGGCGAGGTGCGCGATCCGCGCCGCACCGTGCCGTGGTCGCTCGCCTTGGGCACGGGGCTGGTCATCGCCCTCTACCTGCTCGCCAACGTCGCCTACCTTTGCGTGCTGCCCTTCGCGGACCTCCAGCACGCGCCGGACGACCGTGTTGCGACGGCCGCGATGGGCGTGACATTTGGCGGCGCCGGCGCGGGGATCATGGCCGTGGCCATCATGGTTTCGACTTTTGGCTGCAACAACGGCCTGATCCTGGCGGGCGCGCGGGTCTATTACGCGATGGCGCGGGATGGGCTCTTCTTCCAAGCCACCGGGAAACTCAACGCCCGCCACGTACCCGCTACGGCGCTCGTGCTTCAGGGAGTGTGGACCGCCTTGCTTGTGCTGCCGCGCACGCGCGTGCGGGACGCCGCCACCGGTGCGGAGCAATACGGCAATCTCTACGGCACGCTGCTCGACTATGTGGTGTTTGCCGTGCTGATCTTCTACGTGCTGACCATCGCCGGCGTTTTCGTGCTGCGGTGCAAGCGGCCGGAAGCGGAGCGACCGTATCGGGCGCTGGGCTATCCGGTCTTGCCGGTGCTTTATCTTGTTGCAGCCACGTTCATCCTGCTGGTGCTGGCGGCGTACCGCACCCAGACCTCCTGGCCGGGTGCCCTCCTCGTGCTCACGGGTGTGCCGGTTTATTTCCTGTGGAAGCAATCCCGCGCCGCCCGCTCCATTCGACTGCAATGATCACAACCTGAGTCCTTACCGAAAAACCCGGCGACATCCCCCGACCGGTGATGCTGGAGGTGATGCCAACGTGCTTCCAGCGTCCTCGCCGGAAGCACCTTGCAGGGTCGGGGAGGATGGACGAGCACAACGGTCCATCAGCTTTGCGATTGCGGGCAGGCTGGGCTTTTGTGGTTAATGAGGCCGCATGCGGCAGATCTTCTGGCAAAGCGGTGGCGCGTGGGTGCTCGCCCAATCTGTGCTGATGACGGCGGCGGTGGCGCTGGGCGTCGTGTTTCACGGCGACTGGACGAACACTGTCGTCATCACGCTGGGCTTTGCGCTGTTTGTCGGAGGAGGGATCGTGGGCATCGCCGGCGTCCGGGTCCTGGGCCGCAACCGCACGCCGTTTCCCCGGCCCCGCGAAGGGTCGGCGTTTATCCAGCACGGCATCTATGCGCGCGTCCGCCACCCCCTCTACCTGAGCGTGATGTTGGCATCGCTGGGCTGGGCGCTGATCTGGCAAAGCGGGCCGTCGCTGCTTGTGGCTCTGGCATTGATACCGTTCTTCCATGCCAAAGCCGGGCGCGAGGAACAGTGGTTGCGCGAGGTCTTTCCGGGTTACGCCGATTATGAGAAACACGTCCCGCGTTTTCTTCCACGCCTGCGCGGGGATGATTCGGCGCCGTGACGGCGACCTCTTCCTTGGACAGCCCGCTTGGGGGATTTCTCCTGGCAATTGGTGGTGGGCCCCCAAGTGTGCCCGCATTCTTGCTTTGCCTTGATTCCAAAAGCGGGGGCGGCAGACTAAAAGAATCATCCGCGCGGCGGTGCCTGTCGCTTTGCCTTGATTCCAAAAGCGGGGGCGGCAGACTCGCACGGATTTTGGTTTACGAGGTGCAGTTGCTTTGCCTTGATTCCAAAAGCGGGGGCGGCAGACTACAGCGGATTGGCAATCCTTTGACCCTGCTGCTTTGCCTTGATTCCAAAAGCGGGGGCGGCAGACTAGGACCGCGAACGTGATGGACTCGGCCACGCTTTGCCTTGATTCCAAAAGCGGGGGCGGCAGACTGAACAGAACGCGGACGTGTTGCGGGCTGTGGCTTTGCCTTGATTCCAAAAGCGGGGGCGGCAGACTCCGCGACTCTCCGCCACGACACCTGCGCCGGCTTTGCCTTGATTCCAAAAGCGGGGGCGGCAGACTGAAACCATCGTGGACTGCTTCATGGGAAGCGCTTTGCCTTGATTCCAAAAGCGGGGGCGGCAGACTTGGTGTTGGTAGCAGTTGCGGGGGCGGCGGGCTTTGCCTAGATTCCAAAAGCGGGGGCGGCACACTGATCGTGGACAACGACACGCAGGTGCTCTTGCTATGCCTTGATTCCAAAAGCGGGGGCGGCAGACTCATTGCCTGGAACTCAAGCAGGCGGAGGAAGCTTTGCCTTGATTCCAAAAGCGGGGGCGGCAGACTATAGCGCCACCAAGACTCTGGCAAGCGAACGCTTTGCCTTGATTCCAAAAGCGGGGGCGGCAGACTTACGGTGAAAACACCTCGCTTGCAACTCACGCTTTGCCTTGATTCCAAAAGCGGGGGCGGCAGACTAACCAGGTGGACAGCGACCCCACCACCGTGCTTTGCCTTGATTCCAAAAGCGGGGGCGGCAGACTCGCCGCTTCCGCTGCCGCCGGAGTCTGGCGCTTTGCCTTGATTCCAAAAGCGGGGGCGGCAGACTCGAACCCCCCGTTCTATCTGGGCATTACCGGCTTTGCCTTGATTCCAAAAGCGGGGGCGGCAGACTCCTTCGGCGCCGGGACCAACAGCGCCGTCGGCTTTGCCTTGATTCCAAAAGCGGGGGCGGCAGACTCGCTCCAGCCGCCACAGCTCCGGCCGGCCCGCTTTGCCTTGATTCCAAAAGCGGGGGCGGCAGACTAAGGCAATCAGGCTGTCCGTTGGCGGCGTAGCTTTGCCTTGATTCCAAAAGCGGGGGCGGCAGACTCGCCTTCCGTTACAGCGCGCACGAAATCCTGCTTTGCCTTGATTCCAAAAGCGGGGGCGGCAGACTACTGCTTGGCGTGTTGGCCATATTCGAGCAAGCTTTGCCTTGATTCCAAAAGCGGGGGCGGCAGACTTGGCGGTGATGGTTTGAATCAAGGTCACAAGCTTTGCCTTGATTCCAAAAGCGGGGGCGGCAGACTTTCCGGGCGCACGTCGCGCTTGTCCTCCTTGCTTTGCCTTGATTCCAAAAGCGGGGGCGGCAGACTTCATGCCTTCGGCGAGGCGACGGTTAATTTGCTTTGCCTTGATTCCAAAAGCGGGGGCGGCAGACTTTGCCGACGCGCGCATTCCGTCCACCATCGGCTTTGCCTTGATTCCAAAAGCGGGGGCGGCAGACTCGCTGGAGCGAATGACCGCTTCGCCGGTCAGCTTTGCCTTGATTCCAAAAGCGGGGGCGGCAGACTCGCTGGGCGCAACAAGCGAGTTTGCAGCCTCTTGGCTTAGTTTGAGGCTCGTCAAACCGACGCCCTGACTGACTGGGCGGGTGAGACAGCGAGGTGGTTTGGGTGAGAGTTGATCGGGCGTCGGTTTGACGAGCCTCCGGCTACCAAAGTTGGATTTGCTCCGGCATTTCCTCCGGGTCGGTTTCTTCGGCAGGCGCGCCGTGGATGACATACGATCGCTCCCACTGCGCCCGTGTCACGAAGATGGCCCGCACACTGCCTTCCGGTGGCAGATGTTTCTTCAGCCGCTCAATGTGGGTCTCCTGCCGGGCAAACGAAACACAGGCCCGCACATACACGCTGAACTGCATCATCTGGTAGCCGTCGTCCAGCAGGTAGTTGCGGAAGTCCGTCGCCGCCTTCCGCTGTTTCTTCGTGCCTACCGGCAGATCAAATGCCACCACCAACCAGCCCATTTTGTATTTCTCCGTGTCCATCTTCAGCGTGCTGCGGACATCTTGTCCGCAGAGCCAATTCGCCGCTCAGCCGGAGCATGGAACCGCCGGTAAGACGCGCGGCAGCACGTTCAGGCTGCCCACTTTGAGTTCTTCGGTGTCCACGGTTTGTAATGGCGCGGCTGGTTTTCCATCACGGCCCGGCGGAAACCGCGCACCACGCCCTCAATCACGCCCTGGATCTCCAGCGTGAGGTTCAGATACTCCGTGCGTTCCAGCGGAAAGCCCGTGACCCACCTGCGGAACTCTTTGGTCACGTCCCAAGTGTGGCCCGCAGCTCCCGCAGCCGCAGATGTGAGTCCGCTCTGGTCTTTTGGGTTGAGAGAAGTGTGAGCGAACTCACATTGGCTGCTACGACCTCGACATTGCTGCTGCCGAATCCACTGGATCACGCGCCACTCGACGCAGGGGCGGAAAGGTTCCATCAGGTCGTAGGCCAGCGGGGTGCTGCGTTCGCGCGGGACATGGGAGATGCCAAACGTGGGATCGAGTCCCACGCCGAACAGTTTTTGCAGTACGGTGGAAAGCAGCACGGCGTAACCGTAGTTCAGCAGGTTGTTCCAGCCGCCCCGCGCGCGATCACGCACGAATGCCTCGTCGTTCAAGCTGCGCCCGAAGATCTGCCAGAACGCCTTGGCGCAGATGGATTCCTTGTGCGGCTTCTTGCCAAAGGCGGTTTCCCGCAACGCCGCCAGCCCCTTGTCCCCGGGCGCGATGTGCTCTGCCAGCGCGTATTGATTCTGGCATTTGGCGTCCACCGTTTTCTGCCACAGGCTCGCCCGGGCGCGGGGCGTGAGGTTCAGCATGGCGCGGGAGAGAATCGTGTCCGTGGACCGGTTTGCCGGCACGACCAGGCTGACCGGCTTGAACGACTCGCAGATGATGAGGGCGACGCCATGCTTGGCGACCTCCAGAAACAGATTGCTGTGAATCTGCGCCGAGAAGCTGGTGATGATGATGGACGCCACGTCCTCCAGCGGCAGCTTGCGCTCGCCGTCGGCGGTCCGGCACGTCAACTGCCCGTCCCGGCAACTGAGCGAGCAGTTCGCGCTATCTATGCTGACGATGTGGTAGGACATCGCGGCAGGGAAGAAAGCAGGAGCTTTTCCCATATCGTGGCCTCTGAGGTAGGAAGCCGGACGAATTTGGCGAGAACTCAGGGACCGTTAAGAGGCAGCGGTTTTCTTGGCAGCCTTCTGCTGAGCCTCCTGCTGGCGTTTCCTGAGTCGTTCGACCAAAGCTTCGCTCCGGGCGATTTCCTGCTGTCGCTCTTTTGGTGTGGCTGGACGTAGATAGCCAACGCCGGTCTTTGAGAACCGTGGTTCGGCTTGATGGCGGTGAATATTGGCGAGGGCTTCTTCCAAAATGTCCTCGTTGGTCAGATACTCCAGCAGATCCAGTCGGAGTTTCATTGGCCATAATCTACTTGGGTTTTCGCGGCGATGCAACGGGGCCATTGAGTCGAGCAGGCAGAATTCCGATGCGCGCAGCGCCGAGGGTTTCAAGAGAAACCTCCCGCCAAACTCCCAGCCCTTTGCTCTCCATCACCACTCGGTCGGGTGCGCCAAGATCGAGTTTGTTGCCTTGCTTTACACTGAAAACACGCCAGATGCCGTTCTTGCCGGCCATCTTCTTGTCCAAACCCGAAATCTCCACCAACATGCCGTTTCGGATGAGGCGCGGCTTCTTGCCGCCGTTCCGTTCCACGAGGCTTTTCTCGCCGTTCAAGCCTTTGAAGATGCGGGCGTGAACCTTGTGCCACGGGATGATGACGAACTTGTCCTCGCCCTCCGGCGCGTGGTCGAGAATGGCCACACCGAAGTTGTCGGTGATGACGCGAACGCCTTTCTGGCGTTTCAACTTGCCGTCGCCGTTGGCGGGGTTGAGGCCGAGCAGTTTGCCGGCGGTTTCATCGGTGGTTTTGGGTTTCGGGCGCACGCCGGTCTTGGCGTCGCGCGGGGCTTGCTGGCGCAAGTCCACCCGGCCATCTTCGCGCACTTGCAGCACGCGGCGGGTGTTCTCCTCCGTCTTCACGCCGCTCATGTCCGCCGGGATGTGCTGGACGACGCGCTTTTCGGCTAGGCGGGCGCGGAGTTGCTGCTTCAATTTTTCCGGCAGGTCGGTCAAGTGCATCCGGCCTTCGCTGTCGGCCTGGTAGAGGCCGGTGGCGCGCAGCAATGCGGCTTCCTGCGGGGTAGGGCGGCGCTTGGTCATGGCGAGCCAGAGGCGGCGGTCATCATCGGCGTCGCGGTCAGCCCCAGCCTTGACCATTGCGGACCAGACCGTGCCGTGGCGCGGGAAGTAATGCGCAGCCAGGCCCAGCACGCAGGCGTCGAGTGCGTGGTGCAGGTGCGTGATGCCGCGAATTTCCTCCTTCTTTCGCTTTGGCCGGCGAACCTTTCTCAACTCACCTGTCCGTTCATCGCGTTCTTCAACTTCCTCCATGATTGCTGGATTCGCGGCTTCCAGACAGCCGATTAGATTCCACGCTTTCCGGACTTCGCCGGTGACCGAGCCCGGAATGGAATTCACGGGCGGACGTTGCTCCGGCGGGAAGGCGCGTTGCAACACCTGTGCGCCCAAGCGAACGAGGTGGCTGGTCACGGTGAGGTCGCGCGGGGTGAATTCCTTTTCCTCGTAGGTTGGTGTGAGCAGCCGTTTGACTCGACGTTCTTTTCTGGCTCTGTCGTCCTGATGGCCTTGGCCGCGCTTTGGTTTCAGTGATTTGACATGCTCCTCAAACTTCGAGAGAGGGAGGAGTTGAAGGCGCGGCAAACCGTCCACTGGTTTTGTTTCCTCCTCGCTCATGAACTGCCATGCCGTTCGCTTTTTCTTCATGGCATTGATTTCTTTCCAAGTAACAACCAAGGAGTCCAGTGAGTTGCTCTCCCTGTCCCGAAACGGAATGATGTGGTCCAATTCCATGTCGCCATTGAGGATGTTCTGAAGCTCGAAGGGTTCTTTGGTGTAGGGGCATTTCCAACCTTGGTCGTTTGCGATACGCGCTTTGCGGATAAGGCTCGCGGTGACCCTAATGCCTCGTGGCCTGCAGTAATCTTCAACATCCTTAGCGACGCGTTTGAAATCGCCCAGTCGCAAACCTAGGTCCTGCTCCTGTTCCTTGCGTGTTTTTCCCGAGAGGTCACGCAGGTCGCGGGCGACTTCGATGGTCATGCTGGCGATGCGGGATTTGTCGCCGTTGGCGAATTCGGGCGCGGCGATGAGGTCGTTCAACAGCCGTTCGAGGATCAGCAGGCGATGGCGGATGAGGTGGTTGTTGGTTTGTGCTTCGAGGCGGCGCTGGAGTTGGGCCTCCTTGAGTTCGTTGGTCTGGCACAGGCAGCCGCGCGGCTGGGTGGCGTCCTTCTCGGCGCGGGGATCAAAGCCTTGCATCACCTCGTCGTAGGCCTGGCGCAACACAGGTCGGGCATACGGTGCGCGCCCGGAGGCGACGCGCTTCCAGTCCACGTGCAGTTCTTCGGCGAGCAGTTCCTCGCGGGTGGGCGGCGCTTGTTTCTTGGAACGTTTGGTGTTGGCGGCATCCAGCACGCGCTGGATTTCGGCGTCGAAGGCATCCGCGTCCGCTCCTGTGAGCCAACCGCGAACAGTGGACAGCTTGACGGCTTTGCCGCGGGTCAATTGACCATAGAGCCGCTTGCGATAACGCTCCGGCAGGGCGTCGAGCGCAGCGGAGAGTTTGCTCTTGCGAATCTGCTGGCGGGCGGGATCGAGGACGAGCGCCTTCTCGGCGTCGGGATGCAAGAGCAGCGCGTCCAGATTATCGCGGGGCGGTTTCTCGGGCCAGCCGGTGATCTGGCGGACAGCGTCCTTGAATTCGCCTTTGGTGAACGCGCCTTGTTTCTCCGCCAGCGCGGTGAGTTGCTTCCGTTCGTCGGCGGTGAGGGGACGGGTTTTTGGTTCGCCGGGTTTTGCGCCGAAGATTTTGGCAATCTGCTCGGCCCAGCGGTAGCGGAGGAATTCGCGCGTGGCTTTGGACGGGAGTTTGGATTGTTTGGCGGCTTCCTTTTGCGCGTCTTCCGGCGAGAACCCGGCGGCGAGTAGTTCGGCGCGGCGTTTGGCGTAATGAATCGGGCAGACGCCAATGATGCGGTTCTCGAAGCGCGGGATGACCTGGCCGAAGAGCAAACCGCCGTGGTAGCGCTTGGGCAGTTGAATAGTCGGACAAGGGACTGTGCGCCAGGCATCGCGGTCGCGCAGCGGGTCAACGTCGTTGCCGAGCAGGGTGCGGATGAGGGCGTCGTCGAGCTTGGGGAGCTTGCTCTTGAGCGCGGTGAGCAGGGCGTGGACTTCGGGCCAGACGATTTTGTCGCGGAGGAATGCGGCGTTGAGGCCCTTGAAGTGTTTGGGCTTTTCCTTGCGTTTGCCCTGCTGCCATTCGGCGGCTTCGCGCTCGTAGCGCACGGTGTAGGCGGCGATGGTTTCGGCCATCGTGTGCGTGCCGAGTTCGCGCATCAGGGTGTTGGCGTGCTCGACTTTCTCGGTGTCGGGAACTTCGTCGCCTGAATCAGCGGCGTCGGCTTCATCGCCACGATTGGCCCACGGCGGGGCGAAGTAGCCGCGATTGTGGGCATACCAGCGGAGAATGTCCCAGAGTTCCGGCCAACCGACCTCCGGCGAGGGCCTGCCTTCGCGGGCCGCGGCGAGGATTTCGGCGGCGCGTTGCCAGGCGAAGCTGTCGCCGCCGGCTTGATCGTGTTTGGCGGCGAGTTCATCCGCCGAGAGCACGCCAAGGTGGACGAGGAGTTTTTCCATCAAGGCGATACGTTTGCGGGTGGCGCGGGCGTGACGGCGTTGCTGGCGGTGTTGGCGGCGTTTGCTGGCCAAACAATCGTCGGCACCGAAGGTGACGACGCCGCAGCCCAGAAGGTTGAGGGAGGATGGTTGAGCGTTGAGGGTTTGCAACACGGCCCATCCAATGGAGCTGTGGCCGACGTCGAAGGCGAGTTCCAGGTCGGCGATGGAAGTGGTTGAGTCGCCTGAGCCGGGGTTGATTTTGTTCTTGGCGTTCATGCTGAGGATTTGGTAGGACTTGAACCGTCTTATTGGAATCAAGACAAAGTTAGAAGCGCAGGCCGTTTCCCTTTCCGCCACGCGGATACATCGGTCGCCACGAAAGTGGCAAAAGCGTTTCTCAAACAACGCCGGCGAGGGCAATCCTCGCCGGCGTTGTTTTGGCGACAATGGAGAAGGGCGGGGGAGGCAGACCGCCACGCTTGTTGAAAGAAAACGTTCGCTTGGTCCGGATGCACCTCATCCGGCCTGCGGCCACCTTCTCCCCATCGGATGTGGAGAAGGAACTCGCCGATCGAGCCTATGCCGAGATCAAACGCCCACACACAACTTGGAGTTTTCATGTGCCGGTCCTCTTGCTCCAAGGCGCAGAGTGCCGGTCAGCGAGCGAGCGTGCAAGACCAACTTGCGCAATCGCGGCGGGAGCGGCACGGCTGATTCATCTGGTTTGGGAAAGGCGGTCGTGGGGCGGGTGCGGGGGAAGCCCGCCTTAATCCTGCCTGAGAGTCGGCGGGCCGTGGGTTGGGAAACCCTTGGTGGCGTCCGGCACTTCCTCGGGTCGGATGCAGTCCGTTCGTTGGGGCGCGGCCCGACGGATCAGGTCGGCCGCGTCCCGCACAGGGTTGCGCTGGCGCAGTGGCAGTTCCCACGGGGGCGCGCCCGGAGCCGAGGGCCAAACCGTGGAGCAATGCGACGAACACGCCGCGGCCGAGTGGGCCCGGCGGCGGGAAGAATTGCGAACCCAATGCTACCGCCGTCCACCGGCCCGGCGCGTTTGGATCCCCAAACCCGGCACGACCGAAAAGCGTCCGCTGGGCCTTCCGGCGGTGCGCGACCGGACCGTGGAAGCCGCGTTGCGGCACGTGCTCGAACCGAGCTTCGAGCGCGACGTTGCCGCGAGTAGCGACGGGTTTCGGCCCGGACGTGGCTTCCGGGAGGCGGTGGCGTCCACGCGCCATTCCTGCTCCTGTTTTGCAGCGTACTGCGATGCGCGCGCTTGGATCTGGGGTTTGCATCTGTGGTTGAAGTCCCCTGCCGTTTCGGTTTCCATGCGCCCAACAATATCATGCGTATTCTTGCCTTGGACCACGGAACCGTGCGGATCGGCGTCGCCGTCAGTGACGAACTCAAGATGTTCGCCTCGCCGCTGGAGTTCATTCCTGCAGAGCCGTTCGCCGCCGCGCTTGACCGGCTGCAGCAGTTGCTTCGCGAAAAGGAGGTCGAGCTGATCGTCCTCGGCATGCCCCGCAACATGGATGGCAGCTACGGCCCGGCGGCGGAAAAGGTGCGGGCGTTTGCCGACCAGTTGCGCGGCGCCGTGACCGTGCCGCTGGTGCTGTGGGACGAACGGCTCAGCTCCGTGCAAGCCCAACGGATGCTGCGCCAGGCCGGCCACAAGGCCAAACAGCAGCGCGGCCGGGTGGACGCCTCCGCAGCCGCCGTGTTGCTGCAAAGCTACCTGGACTCCCTTTCTTGATCTGCATCCTGATCTTGCTCTTAATCCGCCCGGCGGGTTGCGATTAAGAGAGAGATTACGATTAAGAACGGAACACCCAACGTGGACTCACTCAAGTTCAAGCTCACCATCGCCTACGAGGGCACGGCGTACCAGGGCTGGCAGGCGCAGAAGATTGGCACCGGGGTGCAGGAGAAAACCGAAGCCGCGCTGGCGGCCCTCTTCCCGAGCCAACCCCGCGCGCATAGTTCCAGCCGCACGGATACCGGCGTCCACGCCTTGGGGATGGTCGCGCACTTTGAGGTGCCGCGCGGCGAGTGCCGGATCCCCGCCCGCAAACTTGCGCTTGCGCTTAACGCTCATCTGCCGGATGACATCCGCGTGCTGTCCGCGGCGCGGGTGCCCGCGCGGTTTCACGCCCGCTTCGACGCCACCGGAAAGCAATACCGCTATTTCGTCTGGAACCACTCCGCGATGAACCCGCTGCTCCGCGCCACCGCCTGGCATGTGCCCCGCAAACTGGATTTGAAACCCATGCGCGTGGCGGCCGCGCTGTTCGTCGGAACGCACGACTTCCAGTCGTTCACCGCGAATCCCGGCTACGCAAGGGAATCCACCGTACGGACGCTGGCCCGCTGCGACCTCAAACGCAGCGGCCCGCTGCTCACGTTCGTCATCGAGGGCGACGGCTTTCTCTACAAGATGTGCCGCGGCATCGTGGGTACGCTGGTGCAAGTGGGCCTGGGCAAGTTCCCGGCGGGCGAGGTCAAAGCCATGCTGGCAAAGCGCGACCGCCGCGTCTCAGGCATGACGGCGCCGGCGCACGGCCTGGTGCTCTGGAAGGTTTTTTACCGTAGAGGTTCGTAGTTCGCGGTCCGTCGTCAGCGGCCGCGCGGGCCGGCGCGGGGGGCGGGACACCCGCGGGGCCAGACGCCGGACCCGTGACAACAGATCGCCCTGCACAGTGGTTTTGTTGTAACGGGAATCCCGCCCAATACCGGCAACGTGGCGCGGCTCTGTGCCGCCACGCGGACGACGTTGCACCTGATCGAGCCGTTTGGCTTCAAGCTGGACGACGCGCGGCTCAAGCGCGCCGGGATGGATTACTGGCGGCACGTCGTGTGGCATCGGTGGGAGAACTGGCGGGCGTTTGAACGGAACCTCCCGCCCGCGGCGCGAATGTGGTTCATCGAATCCGGCGGTCCGCGGCGTTACACCGAGGCGGACTTCAGCGCCGGCGACTACTTGGTGTTTGGCCGCGAGACGGCCGGTTTGCCCAAGCCGTTGCTGGAGCAACAACGGGAATGTTGGCTGCGTATTCCCATGTTTCACCCGCAATCGCGCTCGCTGAATCTCTCGAACTGCGTGGCGCTGGTCCTGTTTGAGGCGTTGCGGCAACAGGGCTTTGCCGGTGAGGTTTGAGGCTCACATTCGCGCCTCCGCCTCGCGGATGAGCGTGATGACCTGCTCGGGCTTTTCGGCCAACAGCAATTGCTCGCGGAGCTTCAGATCCCGCAACAGCCGGCTGATCCGGGCCAGGATGGCGAGGTGTTGCGTCACACTGGGCGCGACCAACAGGAAGAACAGCCGGGCGGGCTTCCCGTCCACCGCGCCGTAGGAGATGCCCCGAACGCTCCGGCCAAAAACGATGACCGGTTGGTCCACCACCCCGGCGAGCGCGTTGTGCGCGTGCGGCAGCGCGATGCCGTCGCCGATGCCGGTACTGTGCAACCGCTCGCGTTCGAGCAGGGCGGTGAACAGCCGCTGCCGGGCGTCCGGCTGTTCCACGAGTTGCGGGATTTGAGCGATCAATTCGAGGAGCACCTCGTCGCGCGCCGCGCTTGCGAGGGCGAGTTTGATGGAGGGGAGTGAAAGCAACTGACTCAAAACGACCGCGCTTGTGCCGGGATTGCTCATGCCACGCATGGTAGGCCCGGCGGCGGTCACGGCGAGCAAAATGTTGCCGTTGTCAACGGGGCGGCGACGGCCTAAAGTCACGCGGGTTGGGCGCTTGGCGCAGCGGCTAGCGCATCTCCTTTACACGGAGGTGGTCGCAGGTTCGAATCCTGCAGCGCCCACCATTTCACCACCTTGATCCCCGCCGCCACCAGTCGCGCGACCTTCCTGATTTGCACCCGAGCTTCGTCGGTGACGAGGTCAGCTCGTCGCAAGTTTGGCTCAAGGATTCCGTTGCCACGGGCCACGGCGGTTGGCAAGCTTGCCGCGTGAGTCATCTCGCTCAAGCCCGCAGGGTGTTCGACCTCGAACTGGCCGCCGTCAAGGCCGTTCGCGCGCAACTCGACGCCGCGTTCGACCGCGCCGTCGAAGCCGTCGTGGAGACGCTCGTCCGCCGCGGCAAGATCATCGTCGTGGGCATCGGCAAGTCCGGCGCCATCGGCTCGAAGATCGCCGCCACGCTGACGAGCACCGGCTCGACCAGCGTCGTCCTCAACAGCGTGGACGCGCTCCACGGCGACGTGGGCATCGTGAACGACGGCGACCTGATCCTCGCGCTCAGTTACTCGGGCGAGTCCGAGGAGTTGCTCAACCTGTTGCCGGCGCTGAAGCGGTTTTCCGTGAAGATCATTGCCCTGACCGGCGGCTTGAAGTCTTCGCTGGCCAAACACAGCGACGTGGTGCTGGGGGTGCGGGTGCCGAAAGAGGCTTGCCCGTTCAATCTCGCGCCGACGTCCAGCACGACGGCGATGCTCGTCATGGGGGACGCGCTGGCGATGGCGGTGCTCGAAGCGCGCGGGTTCAAACAGAGTGACTACGCCAAGCGGCATCCTTCCGGCGCGATCGGCCGCGCGCTGCTGTTGCGCGTGGGCGACATTATGCGCTCCGGCGACCGCAACGCGGTGGCCCGCGAGAGCTTGTCGGTGAAGGAGAGCCTGCTGGTGATGACCCAGGCCAAGTCCGGCAGCCTGAGCGTGATCAACGGGCGCGGCAAGCTGGTGGGTGTGTTCACCGATGGCGACTTCCGCCGGCGCATGTCCACCGACGACCAGCTTCTCGCGCGGTCGTTGAAGGAAGTGATGACGCACAACCCGATTTGCATCCGCGACGACGCCCTAGCCGCCGAGGCGTTGAAGGTGTTCAACGAGCGGAACATTGACGACTTGATTGTGGTCAACGCGAAGCACGAGCCCGTGGGGCTGGTGGATTCGCAAGACCTGCCGAAACTGAAAATCATGTAGCGCCCCGGTGCGATCCGCCCCGGCCAAGCGCGCCAAATCCAACCATGAAAACCCTTGCCTGTTGCCTCTCCGCCCTGAGCTTGTTCGCTTTTACTTCTTGTTCCTCCATGAAATCCCCTCCGCAAGCCGCCGGCACGCTGTCCGCCGGCACGCTGAAATGGCGCGCCACCCGCAGCGCCGAGACGCGCTACCTGCTTTACCTGCCGGAAGACTACGACGCCCGAAGCGGCAAGACCTGGCCGTTGCTGGTGTTCCTGCATGGAGCGGGCGAGCGCGGGACCAATCTCCAACTTGTGGCGGTTCACGGCCCCCCGAAGCTGGCCAAGAGCGGGAAGCACTTCCCGTTCATCATCGTGGCGCCGCAATGTCCGGAGGGGCAGCGATGGGAAAACGAGAGCCTGCTGCCCTTGCTCGATCACATGATGCGGACGTTGAAGGTGGACGCGTCGCGGGTGTATCTGACCGGCCTGAGCATGGGCGGATACGGAACGTGGAAGCTGGGGTTGACGCACCCGGAGAAGTTCGCCGCCATCGCGCCGATCTGCGGCGGGGGCGACATGATTGACGCGCTGCTGGTGAGCCGCGAAAAAGCGGACGCGCTCAAGCGCCTGCCAATTTGGGCGTTCCACGGAGCAAAGGATTCCGTGGTGCCGCTCAGCGAATCCGAGCGCATGGTCCAGTTCATGAAGAAGGCCGGCGTGGCGGAAGTGAAGCTCACGGTGTATCCCGATGCCGACCACAATTCCTGGGCGGAAACCTACGACAACCCGGAGCTTTACGCGTGGTTCCTCCGGCACCGGCTGGATTCAGCAACGCCCACCCGGAAGGAGTAGAGTGGCAGAGCTCAATCCTTCGCCGCCGCGACGTGCCAATCGAAGAACAACCGGTTGCGCACGGTGACGTGGACTTTCTGCTCCGACAAGAACTCGTAATAGAGCCCGCCGGGGAAACCGTTTTGGCGGTCCAAGTCTGAGATCGCCCACGCGGTGGCCGGCCCCTTGATCTCCGTGATCTTCTTGGGGGGTTCGTCAGGCCCTTTGGGCAGGCGATAGAACGGGCTGGAGTACGGGTAGCCGAATGGACGGGTGAGACTGTCGTTGACGGCGTTGGTGACTTCGGCGTTGACCAAATAGCTGATGGGGCGAACCAACGACTCGACCGGTTCGTTCGGCGACGGAGGCTTGTTCTTGAGCGCCGCCGCCGGGCAGACGCAGACCTCCGCAATGCGAACCTGCCGCGATGGCGCGGGCAGGCCCAGATAGCTCGCCAGGTAGAACGGCAGCCGCTCCGTCTCCTCGTTGTACGCGTCATACACGCCCTGCCAGATCGGGCCGGGCAGGCGTTGTTCATGGTCGTCGGCGAACATCGTGATGGCGTAACCGAGCTGCTTGAGGTTGCTGGCGCATTTGGCCTGGTGCGCCTTGTCCTTCGAGCGCGCCAGCGTGGGCAACAACATCGCCGCCAGGATGCCGATAATGGAAATGACCACCAGCAGTTCCACCAGCGTGAACGCCCGGTGGCGCGCGGACGGTGGCGAACGGTCCTCAATGCAACGCGTCATGGTTGGCCTCTGGCCCAACCGTAGTCGGCTTGCCCGCCGTCTGTAAAGCGGCATCTGCCGACGCCGGACGCCTGCGCGGGATTGACAGCCCGCCGTCACGGACTACGCTCGGCCCGGCCTCGCAAGAACCGGATGCGTTACGCCGTGGCATGCCTGCTGACCCTCGGAATCCTGACGCTGCTCAGGATTCTGAAGGATTCGCCCATCCGTTCCTGGAAGACGGTGTTTCTTACCGGCACTCCATTAGCGCTCGTCGTTTGCTACTATCTGAGTTGCGCGTTTCCGCCGCCACCGCCGCCGCAACCACGGGCGGAGAAGGTGGACCTGAACAAGGCCGAGCTCGAACGCACCGTTCGCCACATCGAAGGGGTGCGCTGGGGGCAAATTGACCAGGGAATCATCCTGATGGATTTCGCCCAGGAGAAATCCCGCGCTCAACTCAAGGAAATCGCCCTCCACGTCGGCGTCACCGCCGCGCATTTCATGCGGACTTGGGAAACCAACCGCGTGATGGTGATCATGACGATCAACGGCCGGAACCGCTACGCCGTGGTGTACGACACGCGGGCCGGCATCATTGACGAACCCGACCTGTGAGAACACCAAACTTGCAGCCCCACGGGGGAAGTTGTCTCGAATGGCCCGCGCTGGGCCTCGCCGTTGCCCTGGCCGCGCATCCGGCGCTTCCCGGGGGCTGCCCGACCATTCCGCTGTCCCGGCGAGGTCAAAGATTGGCGTCCAAGGTCTTCAACTCGGCGGCCAGTTTTTCCAGCCGCCGGTGCAACTCCGGAAACCGCCCGGCGACTGCGGCCAATTCGCCGTGAGCCGAGTGCTGCTCGATCGCGGCCAGCAGGTGGTAAACCTCCACCGCGCAAAACTGCGCTGCCGATCCTTTCAACGTATGCGCCGCGCGCGTGAGCCCGGCGGCGTCTCCGCGTTCGAGCGCCTGTTGCATCTCGGCCAGCAACGCGGGCGTCGTGTCAAAGTAAAGCGCCACCATCCGGCGGAGGACTTCCCGGTCTCCGTCGAACTCCCGCAACAACCGTTCCAAGCTCAGCATCGGTTGGGGTGCGCCGGGGGCTGCTTCCGCCGCAGTGCCGAAAACCCGCGCGATGGCCTCCAACAAATCCTGCCGGCGCATCGGTTTGCTGACGTAATCATCGGCGCCCCCGGCCAGACAGCGCTCGCGATCGCCTTTCATCGCATGGGCGGTGACCGCGATGATGGGCAGGCGGCGTCCGCCGCTCGCCTCGCGCCGGCGAATCTGCCGCATCACCTCGAAGCCATCCGTGCCTGGCATCTGCACGTCCACCAACAGCAGGTCAAATGGGTCACGCTCCAGGGCGGCGAGCGCTTCCGCGCCATCGTCGGCGACAACGACCGCGAGCCCCACCCGTCC
>CAZJTM010000073.1:0-25654 GCA_964548925.1 uncultured Verrucomicrobiota bacterium
CACGAGGTCCAGGTTGGCCTGACAGACTTGTTGTTTGAGTTGTTCGAGCATGTTGTTCAAGAACTGGGTTGACTGTTCACGCTGGACAACCGCTTGCGCGGGAGCTGCGGAGTCCGCTTGCCAGGTTTCAATCGCTTGGCCAATCGCAATGTTCGTTCGAGCACGGGAAGCATGGCAATTCCTTCGTTACGTCCTGCGGTGCACCCCGGCGAATGGCCGCCATCGCGCCGATGAGGATGCGGTCTATCCCTCCATCGCGGAGCGCTTTCAGTAAAGCGCCGAGCGGGCTGTCTTGAGGCTGAAGCGGCATCGTTGGTCAGGTGACATCGCGAAGAACCACGCCTGTTGCCAAAGCTCGTCGTCGCCCAGTCCACGTGCGCCTTTGAGCGCGCCTGTAGATGCGCGCGGCCAAATCGTTCTTCTCTTTGTGCTTGTTTGGCACGGTCCTCACAATGCCGACGGACGAATCGGCTGACAAGAAAACTATGCGCCACCCGATGCGCCGGGTCCATCCCTGAAGACTCGTCTCAACGCCGGCACCGCGAGCCCTTGGGGCTGATTTGTGCAAAGTCGAGCCAAGGGAACAGCGGGGCAGCCTCTTGCCCCGCTTCGCATCGCGGCGCGCTGGGAGTCACTATCGGACGAGCGGGTCATGGACCTCTGCCCCGTCGCTGTCTTGCTTCAGCCGCTGACTTCGCACATCCCGCCAGCCTCCCATAGCATTCTTTCCAACTCCTGCCAGTCATTGCTCCGAGATGGTCTCAACATTTATGCTCCAAACATGCGACGGCCCGTGGCCATCCTCGCCCTGCTTTACATCGCCGGGTTGCTCCTCGCGGAATTCCTTCCGCTTCCTCTGGAGTTGCTTTGGCCGCTCAACTTGGGCGTGGCCGGAGCCGCCCTGCCGTGGCCGCGAGGCCGCGGCGGGCTGCTGATCCTGGGGATGGTGCTGATCGGTTGGCTGAACCTGACGCTGCGCACCGCAATCATCTCCCCGCACGACCTCCGCCTCCTGCTGACAAATGCCGCGCCAGCCGAGGTGGTCGTGCGCGGCCGGTTGACGGAGACCCCGGCGCTGCGCCTCTTCGTGCGGGATGAGGAGGAATCCTACCGGACCCTCGCCACGCTGTCGGTTGAGGCGTTGCGGCTTTCAGGAAACTGGCAGCCGGCGCAGGGTCGGGTGCTGGTCCTGACGCCGGGGGAGTTGTCGGCGGATTTCTTTCGGGGGCGACGCGTCGAGGTCGCCGGGATTGTCGCGCCGCCACGCGGCGCGCTCGCACCCGGGTTGTTTGATTACCAAGCCTACCTGCGCCGCCAAGCGATCTACTTCCAACTGCGCGCCGCCACTTCCAACGCGTGGACGATCCTTCCGCCGGCGTCCGCCAGCCCGCCGCTTTCGGATCGCTTCATGGGGTGGGCCAAAGGGGTGTTGCGGCGCGGGTTACCGGACGATGAATCCGCGCGTTTGCTCGGGGCCATGACGCTGGGCTGGCGCACGGCGCTGACGCACGAGGTCAGCGAGCCGTTCATGCGTTCGGGCACGATGCATATCTTCGCGATCAGCGGACTGCACATCGCGCTCATCGCCGGCATTCTGGTGAGCCTGCTGCGCGTGCTCCAGGTTCCGCGCGCCGGGTGTGGGCTGGTGGTGATCCCGTTGGTCTGGTTCTACACTGCGGCGACCGGCTGGCAGCCGTCGGCCATCCGCGCCACGGTCATGATGAGCGTCATCATTGGCGGCTGGGCGTTGCGGCGGCCCGGCGACTTGCTGAACTCGCTGGCCGTGGCGGGCCTCATCATTCTGTTGTGGGATCCGCAACAACTCTTCCAAGCCAGCTTTCAGCTCTCGTTCTTCGTGGTGCTGAGCATCGCGCTGCTGCTGCCGCCGATCGAGGGGTTGCGTGACCGGCTCTGGAAGACAGATCCGTTTCTGCCGCAGGAGTTGCTGCCGCAGTGGCGGCGTTGGCTCAACGGTCCGCTGCGCTGGGTGACCACGGCAGCGGCGACCTCGCTCGCGGCCTGGCTCGGTTCGCTGCCCCTGACGGCCTACTACTTCCACCTGTTCAGCCCGATCACGTTGTTGGCGAATCTGGTCGTCGTTCCGCTCAGCAGCCTCGCGCTCATGTGTAATCTCGGCAGCCTGCTTTGCGGCGGGTGGTGGCCGGGCGTCACCGAACTCTTCAACCACAGCGCCTGGCTTTGGATGTGGACGATGATCCGCGCCAGCGAACTGGCCACGCAGTTGCCCGGCGCTTATGCGTACGTGCGGTCCTTCTCGCCGAGCGAACTGGCGCTCTACTACGGATTGCTCGCCGGCAGCCTCTCGGGTTGGCTGTTCGCTTCCCGGCGCCGGCGTTGGACTTTTCCCGCGGTGGGTGTTGCCTTGCTCGTGCAAGCGGGTCTTTGGTTTCAGCAGAGCCGGACGACGGTCCTCACGGCGATTCCCCTCAACGGCGGTCATGCGGTTTTCTGCGAGGCTGCTGGACGAAGCGCGGACATGCTCGTGGACTGCGGCCAGACGAACGCCGTCGAGTTTGTGCTGACCCCGTTTCTTCGGGCGCAAGGCGTGAACACCCTCCCGCATCTCCTGCTCACACACGGCGACTTGCAGCAGATGGGCGGCGCCGATCTGGTGATGCGCGACTTCCGCGTCCGGCAAGTGCTCGCCAGCCCGGTGACGCAACTCTCGCCAACCTATCGTCGCGTCATGGCCGAATTGAGGCAGACACCGAACCGGCTGCGTCTCGTCCAACATGGAGATGAAGTCGCACCGTGGAGCGTGTTGCATCCGGCGGAATCTGACCGCTTCCGGCAGGGCGATGACAATGCCGTCGTGCTTTTCGCCAAGCTGCATGACACACGCGTCCTCCTGCTCTCGGACTTGGGTCGCCCGGGGCAGGAGGCATTGATCGGGCGTGAGCCGGACTTGCGTGCCGACATCGTCATCGCCGGGTTGCCAGCTCAAGGCGAACCCTTGTGTGACGGTTTGCTGGAGCGGATTCAACCGAAAGTCATCGTGGTCATGGACGCGGAGTTCCCCGCGCCGCAACGGGCCTCGCCGCGGTTGCTTGAACGTCTGGGCCGTAGCGGTGCCATCGTGCTCTGCACGCGCGAACCTGGCGCCGTCGCACTCACGGTGTGCCGGGGTGGCTGGACTCTCCGCACGATGCGTGGTGATCAGATCTCGAGCGACGATCGTCCGCAACGGCAAAGCACGTCGCGTCCGACAGCTTCGCAGGAGGGCAGTGACTGACCCCGATACAAGGAGCAAGCGAAGTCCTAAAATGCGGAGGCCGGGACTGCTGGGGCAAACGCAAGCGGTAATCGGGTAATGCAAGTCCACATTGAACCGCGCTGGGCTTGGCGGCCAAGCCCGGATGCCGTAGTCTCGGCCTCCATGAAGCGTATTGGATTTTCTCTTGGGTTGCTCTGCGCGCTCACGTCCCTGAACGCGCAAGCCGGCGTCACCGTTCAACACCTGCGCTGCGAATACGCCGAGAACCCCTTGGGTATCGATTCGACGCAGCCACGCCTGAGCTGGGTGCTCGAATCGAACGAGCGCGCGCAACGCCAGACTGCCTACCAAGTCTGGGTCGCCAGCAGCCCGGAGAAATTGAAGGCCGGTCAGCCCGACCTTTGGGACAGCGGCAAACTGGCCGGCGACCAATCCATCCAGATTGTCTATGGGGGCAGACCGTTGGCGTCACGCCAGCGATGCGTCTGGCAGGTACGCGTGTGGGATCAGGATGGCAAGCTCGCCGAGAGCAATCCGGCGTTCTGGGAGATGGGCCTGCTGCAGCCCGCCGACTGGCAGGCGAAGTGGATTGGTTACACAACCAATGCCCCTACCAAGCCCGACTTCGAGGATGCACGTTGGATTTGGTTTCCCGAGGGCAATCCCGCTTCCGGTGCGCCAAAGGGGGAACGGTTCTTCCGCCGCGTGATTCAAATTCCGTCCGGCGCGGACATCCAAGCCGCCACGTTGACGATCACCGTGGACGACCAGTTCACGCTCTACGTCAACGGCGAGGAAGTAGGCAAGAGCAGCGGCAACACGGATGCCTGGAAACAGAAGGAATCCTTCAATGTGAAGTCGCGCCTCCGCCCCGGGCCCAACGTCATCGCGGTGAAAGCGCTCAACAACGGCGACGCGGCCGGCCTCCTGGCAACCATGGAGCTTGATTGCGGCTCCGGTGCTCCGATCAGCGTGGCTTCGGACAAGTCTTGGAAAGCTGCGAACGCGGCGACTGACAGTTGGACGAAAGCTGACTTTGATGACGCATCCTGGTCGGCCGCCAAAGAGATTGCCAAGCTCGGCGACGGCCCGTGGGGGAATCCCTTCTCCGGCCAGACTGCGCTGGGGCAGGCGCCGCATCTTCGCAAGACCGCCACGCTCGGCAGGTCCGTCAAGCAAGCCCGCCTCTACGCGAGCGCGCTTGGACTCTTCGAGTTCTACGTCAACGGCCAGCGCGTGGGCCAAGACGTTTTCAATCCGAGTTGGACGGACTACAACAAACGCGTCCAGTATCACTCTTACGACATCACCGCGCTGCTCCGCTCCGGCGAGAACGCGTTCGGGATTATTCTCGGCGACGGCTGGTACGCCGGCTACGTGGGTCTCGGTGGACCCCATCGCTATGGCCCGCAGGCGCTCGCGCTCGCGCAGGTGGAAATCGAGTTCGCCGACGGCTCGCGCCAGACCCTCGCCACCGACGCGTCGTGGAAGGCGGCCAATGGTCCGCTGCTTCAGTCCGACATGCTCATGGGCGAGACCTACGACGCGCGCCGCGAACTGCCCGGCTGGAACAAGGCCGGATTCGACGACTCTCAATGGCAGCCGGTCCAGACGAAGAAGACGGACGTGCCGCTGGTTGCCGCGCCGGACAGCCCGGTCCGCAAGATGATTGAACTGAAGCCCCGCGCCATCACCGAACCGACGCCCGGTCATTTCATCTTCGATCTCGGCCAGAACATGGTGGGCTGGGCGCGGCTCAAAGTGCGCGGTGAGGCCGGCTCAACGGTGACGCTTAAGTTCGTCGAGATGCTCAACCCGGACGGCACGATCTATACCACGAACCTCCGCGGCGCGAAATGCACCGACTACTACACCCTCAAGGGCGGCGGCACGGAGACTTGGGAGCCGCGTTTCACGTTCCACGGTTTTCGATACGTGGAACTCACCGGTTACCCCGGCAAGCCGGATTTGGACGCCGTCACTGGCATCGTCGCCTACAGCGACACCCCGCCTGTTGGCAAGTTCGAGTGCTCGAATCCGCTGGTGAACCAACTGCAAAGCAACATCGTCTGGGGCCAGCGCGGCAACTTCCTCGCCGTGCCTACGGATTGCCCGCAACGCGACGAGCGTCTCGGCTGGATGGGCGATGCGCAGATCTTCATCCGCACGGCCACCTACAACATGGACGTCGCCCGCTTCTTTACGAAGTGGTGTCAGGACGTCGAAGATGCGCAACGCCCGGATGGCTCCTTCACGGATGTTTCGCCGTTTGTCTGCTGCGGCTCGGGCACGGCTGCCTGGGGTGACGCCGGCGTGATTTGCCCTTGGACGATCTACCGCGTCTATGGCGACACGCGCATCTTGGAACGGCATTACGACGCCGGCCAGAAGTGGATTGACTACCTGACCAGCCACAGCAAGAACCTGCTGCGCCCTGCCGAGGGCTACGGCGACTGGCTCTCGATTCAAGCCGACACGCCGAAGGAGGTGCTCGCGACCGCTTACTTTGGACTCAGCACGAAGATCATGGCGAACATGGCCAAGGTCCTGGGCCGCGACGCCGACGCCGCGAAATACGAGAACTTGTTCGGCCAAATCAAAGCCGCCTTCAACAAGGCTTACGTGACCGGCGATGTCCGGATCAAAGGCAACACGCAAACGGATTACGTGCTCTCGCTCGCCTTCGACCTGCTCGCACCGGAGCAACGACCTGCCGCCGCGAAACACCTCGTTGAAGATATCACGGCCAAAGGCGATCACCTCAGCACCGGCTTCGTCGGCGTCGGCCACCTCACGCCCACGCTCACGCGCGAAGGCTACGTGGACGTGGCCTACAAGCTCCTTCTCCAGGAAACCTTCCCCGGCTGGCTCTACTCGGTGAAGAACGGCGCGACGACGATCTGGGAACGCTGGGACGGCTGGACGCAGGAAAAGGGCTTCCAAGACCCCGGCATGAACTCCTTTAACCACTACTCGCTGGGCAGCGTGGGTGAATGGCTTTACGGCACGGTGGCGGGCATCGGGCTCGATCCCGAAGTGCCCGCCTACAAACACAGTATCATTCACCCGCGCCCGGGTGGCGGCCTGACGTTTGCGAAAGCCGAGCTCCAATCCATCCACGGCAAGATTGTGAGCGATTGGAAGATCGAGAACGGCCAGTTCCGGCTGAACGTCGTCATTCCCGCCAACACGACCGCCGACGTCTATGTGCCTGCGGCCAACGCCGACGCCGTGCGGGAAGGCGGCCATGCCGCGTCCACGTCCAAGGGCGTGGCGTTCCTCCGCATGGAGGGCGGGGCGGCGGTGTTCGCCGTGGGATCGGGCCGCTATCAGTTCACGGCGCAAATCCAGTAGCGTTTGCATTGGCAGAGCGCGGCGAATGCCGTAGCCTCCGAGCCCAATGAAGTGGTCCTCGCTGTTCCTTGGGTGGCTCTGCGCATTGGCGTCGTTGTCCGCGCAGGCCACGGTCACCATCCACAACCTCCGTTGCGAATACCGAACGAATCCGCTGGGCCTTGACACGGCCCGGCCACGCTTGGGCTGGGTCTTGGAGTCGAACCGGCGCGGCGAAGTCCAAACCGCGTATCAAGTTTTCGCCAGCACCAGTCCGGCGAAGCTCGCGCGGGGCGACACCGACCTGTGGGACAGCGGCAAGGTGGCTTCCAGCGAATCCGTGGGTGTGGCCTATGCCGGACAAGCGCTCCGTTCCGGTCAGCGCGTCTGGTGGAAAGTCCGCGTCTGGGATGCGGCGGGCAAGGTTTCGATGTTCAGCGAGCCGGCGTGGTTTGAGATGGCGTTGCTCGCGCCGGCGGATTGGCAGGCACAGTGGATTCAGCGCAAGCCCGCCGGACCGATCCCCGAGGCACAGGCGTATGACGATCATCCCGCGCCGCTG
Organism: uncultured Verrucomicrobiota bacterium; assembly: GCA_964548925.1. GTDB lineage: Bacteria > Verrucomicrobiota > Verrucomicrobiia > Limisphaerales > MWDV01 > MWDV01. Next base: position 7,131 of record CAZJTM010000073.1, read on the forward strand.
TTCCGCAAGGAGTTCATGCTCGACAAGAAGATCGCCCGCGCTCGCGCCTACGTCAGCGGCCTCGGCTACTACGAGCTTCGGCTGAACGGCGAGCGCGTCGGCGACCAGGTCCTCGATCCCGGCTGGACGACTTACTCGAAGCGCGTGCTCTTCTCGACCTACGACGTAACGGCGCAACTCAAGCGTGGCGGCAACGCGCTTGGCATCATGCTGGGCAACGGCTGGTTCAATCCCCTGCCCCTCCCGCTTTGGGGACGCATCAAACCCGGCGAAGCGCTGACCACGGGCGAACCGCGCGCCATCGTGCAACTCGTGGTCGAGTTCGCCGACGGCACCGCGCAAACCGTCGTCACCGATGAAAGCTGGCGGGTAAGCGACGGTCCGGTGATGCGGAACAGCGTTTACCTGGGTGAGTTTTACGACGCGCGGCGAGAGCAAGCGGGCTGGGACAAGCACGGCTTCGACGACTCGCGCTGGGAATCGGCCGTGCTGGCAAGCGGGGCAAAGCTCGGCCCGCTCTGCGCCCAGGACGCGCCGCCGATTCGGATCACGCGGACGCTCAAACCGGTGAAGCTCGCCGAGCCGAAACCCGGCGTGTTCATCTTCGATTTCGGACAGAACTTCGCGGGCTGGGCGCGGCTGCGCGTGAATGGCGCGGCGGGAACGCGCGTGCGGTTGCGCTCGGGCGAATTGCTCTACCCGGACGGCACGTTGAACGGCATGACGACGGTCGCCGGGCAAATCAAGGAGGGCGGCAAGGACTATCGCTACGACGGCAAAGGCAAACCGAAGACCGCGTTCCAACTCGACGAATACGTGTTGAAGGGACAGGGAACGGAAGTCTTCACGCCGCGGTTCACGTTTCACGGATTCCGTTACGTCGAGGTCACTGGTTTCCCCGGCAAACCGACGCTCGCTTCGCTCGAAGGTCTGCGGCTGAACTCCGATGTGGCAAGCGCGGGTTCGTTCGAGTGCTCCAACGAGTTGTTCAATCGCATCCAACAAATGGTGCGCTGGACGGAGTTGAGCAACCTCTTCAGCGTGCAGTCGGATTGTCCGCATCGCGAGAAGTTCGGCTACGGCGGCGACATCCTCGCCTCGAGCGAAATGGCGATGCTGAACTTCGACATGGCCCGGTTCTACGCCAAGGCGGCCGTGGACCTCGCGGACGCGGTGCGGCCCAACGGCGGGTTCACGGAGACCGCGCCGTTCGTCGGGATCGCTGACTCGGGTTTGGGTGATATGTCCGGCCCGATTGGCTGGGGGTCGGCGCAACCAGTGCTCCTGACTCAGCTCCGCCAATACTACGGCGAGGAACGCTTACTGCACGAGCAATACGCGGCCACGAAGAAGTGGATCGCCCTCCTGCGCTCCGCGGCGAAGGACGGCATTCTCGACAACGGCCTGAGCGATCACGAGAGCCTCGTCCCCAAGCGGAGCGGACTCACGGGCACGGCGTTCTACTACTTCAACGTGAAGATGTTCGCGCAGCTCGCGAACGCGCTGGGGAAAGATGCGGACGCCCGCGAGGCTCAAGCCCTGGCCGAGCAGATCAAGGCTGCGTTCAACCTGAAGTTCCTGGTGCCAGGCACCGGCCGTTACGATACCGCCTCGCAAGCTTGCCAGGCGTTTGCGCTCTACCACGGGCTTGTGCCTGCGGACGAGCACCCCCGCGCGCTGGAAGTGCTTGCCCTGGACGTGGGCAAGCATGGCGATCACCTCACCACCGGCATCTTCGGCACGAAATACATGCTCAACGCCCTGACCGACGCCGGGTGCGCGGACGTGGCGTATCGCCTGGTGAACCAGCGCACGTTCCCCGGTTGGGGGCACATGATTGAAGGCGGAGCGACGACTTTGTGGGAGCACTGGGAGTTCAGCGACAACACCTATTCGCACAACCACCCGATGTTCGGCTCGGTGAGCGAGTGGTTCTACAAGGCGCTCGCCGGCATTCAGCCCGCACCGGACGCGGTGGGCTTCGACAAGATCATCATCAGGCCCCAACCCGTGGGCGATTTGAGGTGGGCCAAGGGCAGCTATCAGTCGGTGCGGGGCAAGGTCGTGAGCGAATGGACGCGGGAAGAAGGCCGCTTTAAGCTGCGCGTGACGATCCCCGCCAACACCACCGCGCTCGTACATGTGCCGGCGAAAGATGCCAGCAGGGTGAAGGAAGGCGGCAAGCCTGCCACCACCGCTCCTGGGGTGAAGTTCGTGCGGATGGAAGGCAGCGCAGCGGTGTTTGCCGTCGGTTCGGGTAATTCCGAGTTCGTGGCGGATTGAGAACGGCGCCGGGAGTTTTTGCCCCCGGCTCAACTGAAGAGCCGTTTTGCCTTCTCAAAGAAGCTCTGCACGCCGGGCGTTTCCTGGCCGCTGCACAGCGCGGCGAATTCTTCCAGCTTCTGCCGCTGGGCGCCGCTCAAGTGCGTGGGGACTTCGACGAGGATACGCACGTGCAGATCCCCCTGGCCGTAACCTTGCACGCTCTTCACCCCTTTGCCCTTGAGCCGGAACATCGTGCCCGGCTGGGTGCCCGGAGGCACCTTGATCAGGGCCTTGCCGTTCAGTGTGGGCACTTCGATCTCGCTGCCAAGCGTCGCCTGCACGAAACTGATGGGCACCTCGCAGAGCAGGTCGTCACCCTCCCGTTGGAAGATGTCGTGCGGGCGAACATGCAGGATGACGTAAAGATCGCCGTTCGGGCCGCCCCGCAATCCGGCTTCGCCGTTGCCCGCAGAGCGCAACCGCGCCCCGGTATCCACCCCGGCGGGGATGCGGAGTTTGATTCTGCTGGCCTTATCGCGCCGCCCCGCGCCCCGACAGTGGCGGCAGGGCTTCTCGATGACGCGCCCCGCACCGCGACAGTGCGGACACGTCTGCGCGATGCTGAAGATGCCGCGGGAGGTGAGAACCTGTCCGCGCCCTCCACAGGTGCCGCAGGTCTTGACCTTGGAATCCGGCTCCGCGCCCGTGCCACGACAGGCGTCACAGCGATCCGGCTTGCTGACAGTGATTTCCTTTTCGCACCCGTTCGCCGCTTCCTCGAAATCCAGTTCCAGATCGTAGCGCAAATCGTCACCGCGCTGCGGACCGTTCGGGTCCTGGCGCCCGCCGCCGAAAAGATCGTCAAAAATGCTCCCACCGCTGGCGCCGAACACTTCGCGAAAGATGTCGAACGGATCGTGAAACACCCCGCCGCCGCCCCAGGCCTGGCCGGCGCCGGCGCGGGCCCGCGGGTCAAACGCGGCATGGCCGTAGTGGTCATACGCCGAGCGCTTGTTCGGATCGCTGAGCGCCTCGTAGGCCTCACCCAACTCCTTGAATTTCTCCTCCGCCGTCTTGTCGCCCGGGTTCTTGTCCGGGTGATACTTCACCGCCAGCCGGCGATAGGCCTTCTTGATTTCCTCCGCATCAGCGTCTTTCGCAACGCCGAGGATTTCGTAGTAATCCCGTTTGGCCATCTTGAGTGGAGTGAGGAATGACGAACTGGGCTTGTCGAATGGCTGGGCTTACGCCGCTGGAGCGGGGTGCTTGGCCACGACGACCGTGGCGGGGCGCAGCAAGCGGTCACGCAGCTTGTAGCCCTTGCGAAGCTGCTGCAAGACCTGCCCTTCCGGCACGTCCGCCGAGTCCTGTTGGGAGATGGCCTCGTGCCAGTTGGGATCAAAGACTTGCCCGGTCGCGTCCACTTCCTCCAGCCCGGCTTCCGCCAAGGCGGCCTTGAACTGCTGTTGCACCAAGCCCACCCCCTGGGCCAGGGCGACCGCGGCGGGGTCTTCGGCTTTCTGGGCCGCGCTCAGGGCAGCCTCAAGACTGTCCAGCACGGGGAGCAGCTTGGAGATCAGTGACTCGTTCGCATAGCGGATGGCGTCCTGCTTTTCGCGGGCGGCGCGCTTGCGGAAGTTGTCAAAATCGGCGGTGGTGCGGACGAGACGGTCCCAGTGCTCATCGGCCTTGCCGGCACGGCTTCGCAGTTCTTCATATTCCTGGGTGCTCAGCGTCACGGGAGGCGCCGGGGCCACGGCCTCGGTCGGCGCGGCGGTTTCCGGTAACGGCGTGTCGGCCGGCGGCTTGCCCTCGGACGATGGCGGCTGGGCGGTCGCGTCTTTGGTGGCGGCTTTGCTCATGTTTCGAAACCAACTCAAATTCAAGTGAGTGGAAAATAGCGGATCACGCGGGACGGAGCAATCTCTGGCTTGGGCAAGTTTGTTCGTCGCCTCCCCGCGCGCGGGGCGAACCGGTTCAAACTCAGGATTGCCCGCTCGTGGACTTTTCGCACAATGGAGGCGCCTTATGAAACGAACCTCAGTCCTCGGCCCGTTTGGCGCGACCCTCGTCGCCTGTACGGCAATCATCACCTTCTTGTCCACTCCCGCCGCCTCGCCAGCCGCCACTTCGCTTGGCCAATTACGATGCGAATTCTTGAAGGACCCGGCCGGCATTGACGTGACCGAGCCCCGGCTGAGTTGGATTCTGGACTCCGGGGAACGCGGCGCGCGTCAGACGGCTTACGAAATCCTGGTCGCCAGCAGCGCGGCGAAACTCAAGCCCGGGCAGGCGGATTTGTGGGACACGGGCAAGGTCGCGTCCGATCAATCCATCCACGTCCGCTACGCCGGCAAGCCGCTCGCGTCGCGCCAACAGTGCTTCTGGAAGGTCCGTGTTTGGGATCAGGACGGAAAACCGTCTGCTTGGAGCAAGCCCGCGTCGTGGAGCATGGGGCTGCTGCAATCCGCCGACTGGCGCGGGCAGTGGATCGGCAAGGACGAGGTGGAGAAAGTCGCGGTGCTCAAAGGGTGCTCGTGGATTTGGTTTCCGGAAGGCGAGCCGGAGAAAAGCGCGCCAGTGGCCACGCGCTATTTCCGCCGAGTGTTCGAGTTGCCCGCCGGACGCGTGGTGAAGCATGCGGAGCTGCAATTGGCCGGCGACAACGAATGGGCCTGTGCGGTGAACGCGCAGCATGCGGGCGGTGGCGGCAGTTTCAAATCCGCCACGACGATGGACGTGACGCGCAGCGTCAGAACCGGGCGCAACGTCATTGCCGGCTGGGTCAAGAATGCTGGCAACGACCCGAATCCCGCCGGCTTGGTGGGCTTGCTCAGAGTCGAGTTTGAAACGGGCGAACCGCTGGTGATCCCTACGGATGGCGCGTGGAAAACCACCGACAAGGAATCCGGCGCGTGGACGGCGCTGGATTACAACGATTCGGCCTGGGTGGCCGCAAAGGTGTTGGGCCCGGTCGGCATGCCCCCATGGGGCGAAGTTTCCGGCTCGGAAGATCGGCGGCTCGCGGCGCGCATGCTCCGAAAGGAGTTTGAGGCGACAAAGCCGGTGGCCCGCGCGACGGTCTATCTCAGCGGACTCGGGCTCTCCGAACTTTATCTCAACGGCAAGAAGGTTGGCGACCACGTGCTGTCGCCAGCCCTGAGCGAGTATCTGAAGCGCGTCTTTTACGTCACGCACGATGTCACGGCGCAAGTGAAGCGGGGCCGCAATGCCCTTGGCGTCTGGCTGGGCAACGGTCGCTACTTCGCCCCGCGCTCGACCGTTCCCATCGGCACGACGAGCTATGGTTTCCCCAAGCTGCTCTTGCAACTGGAAGTGGATTACGCCGACGGCACGCGCGAAACCATCGTCAGCGACGCCTCATGGAAACTCACCACCGACGGCCCGATCCTCGCCAACAACGAATACGACGGCGAGGAATACGACGCGCGCAAGGAAATGCCCGGCTGGGCGACGACGGGTTTCGACGATTCGCGTTGGCAAGCGGCGCAAATCGTGTCCGCGCCTGGCGGCCAGCTTGCGGCGCAGATGATGGAGCCGATCCGTGTCACGGGAGTTTTGAAACCTCGCTCCGTCACCGAGATCAAACCCGGCGTGTTCATCTATGATCTGGGGCAGAACATGGTGGGCTGGTGTCAGCTCAAGGTGCGCGGGCCGGCGGGAACGCAGGTTTCGCTGCGGCATGCCGAGACGCTCAAGCCCGACGGCTCTCTTTACCTCGACAACATCCGCGGCGCGAAGGTCACGGACGTTTACACGCTCAAGGGCAAGGGCGAGGAGGTTTACGAACCGCGCTTCACCTATCACGGATTCCGCTACGTCGAGGTCACCGGCTTCCCGGGCAAACCGACGCTTGCCTCCCTCGCCGGTCACGTTGTGAACGACGACGTGGCCACGGCGGGCGAGTTCACCTGTTCGCAGCCGACGATCAACAAGTTTTACCAGAACATCGTCTGGGGCGTGCGCGGCAACTACCGCAGCATCTCGACCGATTGCCCGCAGCGCGACGAGCGGCAGGGGTGGCTGGGCGACCGTTCGGCGGAATCAAAGGGCGAGACTTACCTCTTCGACATCGCGGCGCTGTACGCCAAGTGGACGCAGGACATGGCCGACGCCCAGAAGCCCAACGGCAGCATTCCGGACGTCTGCCCGAGCTACTGGCCGCTCTACAATGATAACGTCACCTGGCCCAGCAGCGCGGTCATCATCCCGGGCGCGCTGCTCGACCAATACGCCGACGCCGCCATCATCGCGCGGCTGTATCCGAACATGGTGAAGTGGATAGACCACATGAGCGGCTTCATCCAAGACGGCATCATCACGAAGGACAACTACGGCGACTGGTGCGTGCCGCCGGAAGACCCGAAGCTGATTCACTCGAACGACCCCGCCCGCAAAACCGCGCCGGCGATCCTGGCGACCAGCTATTTCCATCACTGCCTGAAACTGATGGCGGGCTACGCGAAAATGCTGGGCAAGCCGGACGACGCGCAACGGTTTGCCGCCTTGGCTGAGCAACTCAAGACCGCGCTGAATGCCAGGTTCTACAACAAGGAAAAGGGTTACTACGATAACGGTTCGCAAACTTCCTGTGTGCTGCCCCTGGCTTTCGACATGGTGCCGCCAGAGGAACGCCCGCGCGCCTTCGGCCACTTGGTGGACAAGATCACCAACGAAACCAAGGGCCATGTGGGCACAGGACTTGTTGGCGGGCAATGGCTCAACCGCGTTCTCACCGACGGCGGCCGGCCTGACATTGTGTACCGCTTCGCCACGAACACGGCGTATCCGAGTTGGGGCTACATGGTCGAGAAAGGTGCGACGACGGTTTGGGAGCTGTGGAACGGCGACACGGCCGATCCAGCGATGAACTCCGGCAATCACGTCATGCTGGTCGGTGATCTCGCCATTTGGTTCTACGAGTGCCTTGCCGGCATCAAGCCCGCGCAACCGGGCTTCAAGCACATCCTCATGAAGCCGCATCCGGTGGGCGATCTGAAGTATGCGAAAGCCACGCATCGCTCGCCTTACGGCCTCATCGTCAGCGATTGGAAGCGCGAAGGCGCGAAGTTCGACTGGCAGATCACCATACCGCCCAACACGACGGCGACGGTTTGCGTGCCGGCAGTGAACTTGAACGACGTGACCGAAGGACGCTTGCCTGCGATAAAGGCCAAAGGTGTGAAGGCGTTTCGCTACGAAAACGGTAGGGCCATATTTGAAGTCGAATCCGGCAATTATCACTTCACCAGTTCCCTTTCCCCAGAGGTCGTGCAATGACAACACGAGATTCGCGCTTGGGGTTTTGCACCGCGATGGCGATAACCATGCTCACCCTCTCTTATGCGCCGCTCCTGGCGGACGCGCCAAAGTTCGCATCAGCCAAACCGATCTGGCCTGAGGGCCGCGAGACGGAAAGGAATCTGTCGGTTGGCTTCCGAGCCACATTCACCGCACCCGCTGGACAACGCACGTTCCTGCGGATGACGGGGGCGACGCTCTACCGCGTCTGGCTCAACGGCCAGTTCCTCGCCCACGGACCGGCTCGCGGTCCGCATGGTTTCTATCGCGTGGATGAGATTGACCTCACCGAGCGTTTGGCGAAAGGCGCGAACCTCCTCGCCATCGAGGTCGCTGGCTACAACGCCAATAGCTATTACCTCCTCGATCAACCATCGTTCCTCCAAGCTGAAGTGGTGTCGGAGGGTAGCGTGCTCGCGTCCACGGCGGGCAGCGGGGCGGCATTCAGCGCGAGCATCCTCAAGGAGCGCGTCCAGAAGGTGCAGCGTTACAGCTTCCAGCGGCCGTTCACCGAGGTGTATCGCCTGACGCCAGGTTTCGACGCCTGGCGGACTCGCCCGGATGCATCCGTCGAGACCGTGAAGTGCGCTGTGACGGAAGCGAAGGCGTTGCTGCCCCGGCGGGTTTCGTTTTCGGAATTCTCGAAACGCGGAGCGGCAACGCTGGTTTCTTCGGGCGAACTCGCCACCGGCCTCAAGGTGGACGCGCCGTGGAAAGATCGCTCGCTGACGCAGATCGGGCCGGCCCTCGGCGGCTACCCGGAAAAGGAGCTGGCAACCATTCCCTCGCTTGAGTTGCAGACCATTGCCAACGCCACCAATCGCGCGGTCAACCGTTCGCTTGCAGCAGACGAAACACTGGTTCTCGGACCGAAGGCATTTCACATCGTGGACTTCGGCGCAAACCTGACCGGTTTCGTGGGCGCGAAGGTGGTTTGCCGGAGCAGGGCGCGTTTGTTCTTCACGTTCGACGAGATCCTGCGCGGCGGAGATGTGGACTTCAAACGGCTCGGCTGCGTCAACGCCCTCGCCTACGAACTCGAACCCGGCACCTACGAGATGGAATCGTTCGAGCCCTACACCCTGCGCTATCTGAAGGCCTTCGTGCTGGAGGGCGAGTGCGATCTCAGCGGGCTGTATCTGCGTGAATACGTCTGCCCGGATGCGTCCCGGGCGCATTTCGCATCGAGCGATGAGCGGCTGAATCGCCTCTTTGCCGCCGGGCGTGAAACCTTCCGGCAGAACGCCGTGGACATCTTCATGGATTGCCCGTCGCGCGAGCGCGCCGGCTGGCTCTGCGACAGCTTCTTCACGGCGCGCGTTGCGCAGGACTTGTGCGGCGACACGCGCATCGAACGAAACTTCCTCGAAAACTTCGCCTTGCCGCCGAAGTTCGCCCATCTGCCGGACGGCATGCTCCCGATGTGCTACCCGGCGGACCACAACGATGGCATTTACATCCCGAACTGGGCACTGTGGTTCATTATCGAGCTGGAAGAATACTACGAGCGCAGCGGCGACCGCGAGTTGGTCGAAGCCTTGCGCCCGCGCGTGCTGAAGCTGCTGGAGTTCTTCAAGCAATACCGCAACAGCGACGGGTTGCTGGAAAAACTGCCGAGCTGGGTCTTCGTGGAGTGGTCGAAGGCCAACGAGTTCGTGCAGGACGTGAACTATCCGTCGAACATGCTCTTTGCCCGCGTGCTGGAGGCTGTCGCCAAGCTCTACAACCTGCCCGAGCATGCACGCGACGCGGAGCAAATGCGCGCGACGATCTTGAAGCAATCCTTCGATGGCGAGTTCTTCGTGGACAACGCCAAACGCCTGGACGGCAAATTGCAGGTCACGCGCAACCGGAGCGAGGTTTGTCAGTACTTCGCGTTCTTCTTCGACGTGGCGACGCCGCAATCGCATCCGAAGCTGTGGGAAACGCTCGTTCGCGACTTCGGCCCGAAGCGTCGTGAGACGAAGGCGTTCCCGGAAGTGCATCCGGCGAATCAATTTGTCGGCAACGTGCTCCGGTTGGAACTCCTTTCCTCCGCCGGCCTCTGCCAACAGGTCGCTGACGAAGCGTTCGGCTACTGGCTCTACATGGCGGATCGGACCGGGACGCTCTGGGAGCACGACGGAGATTATGCGAGTTGCAACCACGGCTTCGCCTCGCACGCCGTGCGCGTGCTGAATCGCGACGTCCTTGGCTTGGCGCGGGTGGATGCGGTGAACAGGCGGGTGAATCTGCGCTTCACGGCCACCCAGTTGGACTGGTGCGAAGGCTCGCTGCCCACGCCGGACGGGCGCGTGGAGTTGCGCTGGCGGAAGGATGGCGGGCGATTGCGTTACAAGCTCAGCCTGCCAGCAAACTACGCGTTCGAGGTGGAAAACCGCGGGCGGCAGGAATTGGTGCGCGAGTGAAAGTGATCGCCCGTTGACTTTGCCACGCCCGACCCTAGGCTCTGCGCATGGAATGGCTCGGCCGCAAGTTGTATCCGAAGGCGCGCCCGTATGAGCGGCGCAGCCGCATGCAGGTGCTCTACCTGATGGTGGCCTTGGTGGTGCTGGCCGCCGGGCTGGTCGCCGCCGCGCTTTGGTTGCTCAACGCGCCGACGCGCAGGTAGCTCTGGATGAATCATCAGCCTGACCGAGTCCGACGCTTCTTTGCTCCTTGAATCTGTGGCCTTGGTGTTCTGGCGAGGCGGTTTCCGCAGGCCATCAACTGCTTCGGCACTTCCATGTGGACGAGATCTTTGGGCCGGCGAATCGCTTCCTTGCTGTGATAGATCCGCGACAACGGTAACACCCGCACATCGCGCAGCCCAAGCCAGCGGACGCGCACGGCGCTCCGATACTCGGCGGCAAAACTGCGGAGTCCCGTGACGACATACAGGAAATTGACCATCGTATCGTCATCAAAAATGAAGACCGTGTTCGCGCGCATCGTCGCCCCAAGCTTCAAGCAAATGTTTGCCGGACGCATGTAATGCTTAGCCGGGAGATCAATCCAAATATCCGTGTCGAACGTCACCACCGGCGCGCCTTGAATCGGCGGCCGACATGCCGACAATCACGAACCGAATTCGTTCTTCGCGGAGGGCAAGAAGAAGCCGAGCGAGTGGCGGGTATTGTTGTGTATCTGCCATCGCTGCGTGGGGGTGGCCGCCAAACTGCGGGCGAACAGGATGCGCTCGTGTTCGTCTAAGCCGGGCATGCCTTGCAGCCGCGCCAGCACGCGGTCGAATTTTCTGCCCAGGGCAGTTGGCTTGTTACGCGTCACGCCCACATCATGCCTCAGTCCCTCTGGACTGCAAGCCAACGCTCTGTTTTCAACCGCAGTTGTCCGCAGGCCGCGTCAATGTCTCCGCCCTTCTCCCGGCGCAGCGTGGCACTGATCTTCTGTTTTTGCAGCGCCGCGAGGAAGGCTTCGCAGACAGAGTCGTCCGGGCGCTTCCAGCCTAGCCCCTCGACCGTGTTGTAGGGAATCAAGTTGACCTTCGCCCGGAGCTTGCGGGCCAGGGCGGCCAGCGGTTGAACCTGAGCGAGCGAGTCGTTCACCCCGGCGATGAGGATATACTCGAAAGTCAACATCCGCCCTTTGCGCGACTGGTAATGCTCCAGTGCGGCGGTGAGTTCGTCGAGCGGGTGCTTGCGGTTCACCGGCATGATCTGGCTGCGCACCGCGTCGGTCGCGCCGTGCAAGGAAACGGCCAGCCGAAACTGCTCCGGCTCTTCGGCAAGTCGGCGGATTTGCGGGGCGAGGCCGCTGGTGGAGATGGTGATCTTCCGCGCGCCGATGCCGCCGCCCCACGGCGCGTTGAGGATGCGCAGGGCTTTGAGGAGGTTGTCGTAGTTCGCCAGCGGTTCGCCCATGCCCATGATGACCAGGTTGTCCACGAGACGCGGCCTGGCTGCGGGTTGCAGGTTGCGGCTTGCGGATTTTGTGTTCTCCAACCCGAGATTCTCAACTGCCGACCTGCGACCTTCGGCCGCGTGCCAGCGCTCCGACGCCAGCACCTGCTCAACAATTTCGTGAGGCTGGAGATTGCGCTTCCAACCCTCCAGCCCGCTCGCGCAGAACTTGCAGCCGTAGGCGCAGCCGACCTGGGTGGAAACGCAGAGCGTGTGGCGGTCGCTGGCTTCCCCGTAGAGCGCCGGGTTCGCCGGGATCAACACGCTCTCGATGAGCGCCCCGTCGGCCAATCGCCAAAGGAACTTCTGCGTGACATCGCCCGCGCCCTGCTTGCGGACAAGCTCCAGCGTCTGCAATGTGAAAGCGGCGCTCAGCTTCTCGCGCAACGCCTTGGGCAGATTGGTCATCGCTTCCCAACTCGTGGCGCGTCGGGAGAACAACCATTCCAAGACCTGGGTGACCCGATAAGCAGGCGCACTCCAAGCTTTGAACTGGGTGGCGAGTTCCTCGGCGGCGAGGGATTTGATATCGAGAATCACGCCACGAACATAGCGCAGGGGCGGCTGGAATCGCAACGAAGACACAAGGCTGCGAAAAATACTGCCCAGATAACGGTTGACAACTTGGCGCGGCACCCTACAACCAAAGGCCATAACCTGAGTGGTGCTGCATAGCGGATTCTGGAGACTGTGGGGTGAATCAGTGCGGGCAATCAGAAGTCGGTCAGTTCGACGAGGCAATGAGATACTTCCACCTCGCCTGCAGTGGTGTTGTCTTCCGCGGCCAATCGGCTTGGCGGGATGGCGAGGATTGGGGAAGTTCGGAGCATCGTCCTTGGGCACGCCATGGCTGACGCGAATCCATTTCACGAGTTGGAGGAGTCCAACGCGTTTGACACCGCGTTCCATACCGAGTGGTTCACCGTGGAGGCCGCCACTCGGCCCGGCCCGGCGGCGGCAGAGGCCTTGGAGAGACTCTGCCGCACTTACTGGTATCCACTCTATGCCTATGTGCGGCACCGGGGCCACGAACCGGCGGACGCCCAAGACCTGACACAGGAGTTCTTCGCCCACCTGCTGGAAAGGCCCTGGCTGGACGGCGTGCATCCTTCGAAAGGCAAGTTCCGTTCGTTCCTGCTCGCCTCGATGAAGCACTTCCTCGCCAACGAATGGCGCCGGGGACAGGCGCAGAAGCGTGGCAGTGGGCGAACCTTATTTTCCCTTGAGGCGCTGGCGGCTGGCGATTTGAAAAACATCGAACCGTCGCACCACGAAACGCCGGACAGGGCTTTTGAACACCACTGGGCAAATGCGGTGTTCGATCAGGCGTTGGCCCGGCTGCGTAGCGAGTACACGGACGTGGGCAAGGGCGCGTTGTTCGACAGCCTGAAGGGATGCCTGAAGGCGGACGAAGGCCAATCCAACTACGCGGAGGTTGCTAAGCAGTTCGGTATGAGTCGGGCGGCCGTTAAGAAAGCAGCTCAACGGCTGCGCGAACGCTGCCGGGTACTCCTGCGCGAGGAACTGGCCCATACCGTCCCTGAGCCCGGCGAGCTGGACGAAGAGCTGCACTGGTTGTTCACCGCGTTGGCCGGCTGAAAGAAATCTGCACTTTTTGTGTCACCACACCGGGATTTCCGGTTTGGATGGAAGTGAAACCGAAACCGTATCGTTAAGAAGCTCGGCAAACGTTCAAAGAACACAGCGGATACAACCATGAATGCCCTTCCCAATTCCTACCACCCCACCCCAAACGCGGAGCACTACGGCACCACCGAGAGTGGCTTTACCCTGAACGACACAGATTCCACAGGCAGTGAACCGGAGCAGTGCCCCATCCGTGCAACCCGCTCGACCGGAGTTCTTGGCTTGCGGCTCGGCATCAGCGGGAGGCTTGCGACAGTGCTGATAGCTGCCTGGCTGAGCTTCCCCACCGCTTGGGCGGCAACCAACCTCGTTGTCAACGGCGGCTTCGAGTCGCCAAGTGTGCTCGGTTCCGGTATCCAGACATTCTCTGCGTCCGGTTCGTTTCCAGGGTGGACCGTGGAGTTCGGAGCCATTGACATCCACGATTCGAGCTGGTTCGCCAGCGCGGAGGGCCTCCAATGCGTTGACCTCAACGCCCTGGACAGCGGCGGGATCTACCAGGATCTGGTGACAACCCCCGGTCAACCTTACGACCTCCGCTTCGCGTTCGGAGCCAATACCGTGCGCATCGGCAACCCGGAAACAATGCCCCTTGTCAAGGTCATGGAAGTCCTTTGGGGAAACACCCTTTTGGCTACGCTATTCTTGGACGTGACCGGTTTGTCCCCCAGCAATCCCGGCTGGCGCGAGCATGCCTATCGAGTCATCGGGACAGGCACTGACCGCATCACGTTCCGCAGCCTTTCTGGCGGCCACGCGGGCCCAGCAGTGGATGCCGTCTCACTCAGCCCAGCATCCACCCGCACGGTTGTAAACCTCAACGACAGCGGCCCCGGCTCGCTCCGCCAAGCCATCGCGGACGCCGCGCCCGGCGACACCATTAATTTCGCCGTTACTGGCACTATCACGCTCACCAGCGGAGAACTGGTGGTTGACAAGGACCTCACGATCAGCGGGCCCGGTGCAACGAGTCTGGCGGTCAGCGGGAATAACGCGAGCCGGGTGTTTTTCTTCGACCACACAACTGCGAACCTCTCGGGCCTGACTGTTGCGGCTGGACGGGCGGACATGGGCGGCGGCATTCGGAATGCCTGGAGCACATTAAACGTGAGGGATTGTGCCGTAGCGGGCAACTACGCGTATTCAACCGGTGGTGGAATCTTCAACAATGCCGGAGAACTGACAGTGCTCCGCAGCATTGTCTCCGCAAACAGCGCCAACAACAGTGGCGGAGGTATCGATATGTGGCATGGCACGGTGACAATTCTAGACAGTTCGATTGTTGGCAATATCAGCGGCGATGGTGGCGGTATGAACATTGTCGGCCTGCTATTGATGACCAACTGCACTGTTTCGGGTAATTCTGGTCGCACTGGTGGCGGTATCTGTGCGCAACTGGAGAACTGGATTGTCAACAGCACCATCACCTCCAACTCAGCATCACGATCCGGTGGCGGAATCTTCCTGCTAGACTACGACGACAGCGACCGAGTGATGCTCCAAAACACCATAGTTGCTGGTAACAGTGCGCCTGCCGCGCCTGACCTTAGAAGCCCGCTCTCCCCGTTTCACCCCATTATCTCGCTGGACTACAACCTCATCCAAAACACTAATGGCTGCGGAATCACAAACCTGACCACGCACAACCTTTACGGCGTGGACCCGTTGCTCGGCCCGCTGGCGGACAATGGCGGGCCGACACCGACCCACGCGCTGTTGCCCGGCAGCCCGGCCATTGACCACGGCAGCAGCGGCGGCCTGGCCACCGACCAGCGCGGCCAGCCCCGCATCTTCAACTTCCCAGCCTACTTCAACGCCGCCGACGCCAGCGACATCGGCGCGTATGAATTGCAGGAACGCCCCCAAACCGGCCCGGTCTTCACCGTCAACACCACCGACGACGCAGAGGACGGAGTGCCCGGCATCGCCCATTGCTCCCTGCGCGAGGCCATCGCCGCCGCCAACGCCAATGCGGACACGAACACGATTGATTTCGCCGTCGCCGTCCCCGGCCTTCACACCGGCGTCACCGGCACGATCACACTGACCAACGGGCAACTGACGATCACGAACAGCGTCAATATCAACGGCCCCGGCGCGGCGAACTTGACGGTGAGCGGGAATAATGCGAGCCGGGTGTTTGCTACCGAGGATTACCGGAACGTCACGATCGGAGATTTGACCATCGCACATGGAAGAAGCTCAGATGTTGGCGGCGGTATCGCCGGCAGTGGTATCCTGACCATCAAGAACTGCGTGGTTCGGGACTGCACAACAACCGGCAGTTTCCTCTATGGCGGTGGCGGCATCTTTCATTCCGGTGACTGGCCAGCCCGAAAGCTGGTCGTGGTGAACAGTCTAATCAGCAGCAATGTGGCGCTCACATGCCCCGGGGGAGGCGTTGATTTCGACAGCCCGAATTGCTCATTCGTGCGAACAACGTTTCGAGGCAACACCAGTCCTTCGGGTGGGGCAATGAGATGTTGGGGACAGAATGCTGGCATGACCAATTGCACCGTGTCGGGCAACAGCGCCACTCAGCGAGGAGGAGGCATAGCCCTATCCGCGTCTGCCAGCATCCACCTTGATAGCTGCACCGTCACTTCGAATAGCGCACCCGAAGCCGGCGGTATGCTGAACAACATCGGCATCGGTTCTGTCGGCATCAGGAACTGCATTCTCGCAGGCAATTCGGGGAGTCCTGGCTCAGACTGCAAAGGCGTTGTGGATTCCATGGACTTCAACCTCGTTCAGGACACCAACGGTTGCACAATTACCGGCCTCACCGCGCACAACATCTACAACCAAGACCCGAAGCTCGGCCCGTTGGCCGACCTGGGCGGGCCGACGCCCACGCACGCCTTGCGCTTCGACAGCCCGGCCCTGGACGCCGGCCACAGCGGCGGCCTCACCACCGACCAGCGCGGTCTGCCCCGGCCCATTGATGATCCCACCATCGCCAACGCCGAGGGCGGCGACGGCTGCGACATCGGCGCTTACGAGGCCGATCCCAACCTGCGCATTCTGGCCGTCGAGAAAGCTGGCTCGGATGTTCGATTGCGCTTCAACACGATCTTCGGACTGACTTACCGCATCGAACGGAAGGACAGCCTGGAGGCCCCTTGGGAGACGTTGCTCGACGGTATTCACGGGACCGGCAGTGGCGCGCAGGTGCTGGATGCTGGCGCCGCGAGTGTGCCCAAGCGATTCTATCGGTTGGTCATGGTCCTGGACCCTTTCGGTGGCCTTGTAGCCCACTGGATTTTCGCGGGAAACGCCAACGATCTAACCTCAAATGGCAACGACGGCGTAGTCGCCAGCGCCATTTTCGTGGGCGATCGTCATGCGAATGCCGGCAGTGCGCTCGATTTCAACGGCAGTGACAGCATCGTGAGCGTGCCAGATGCTCCGTCGCTCAACCTGAGCAACGGCGTCTCCATCAGCATGTGGATCAATGCCCGCACCTTGCCGACCGGCGGAGCGCGGATGCTGATTGGGAAGTCGGACTACCTGGTTCACACCGACTACGTTGTGCGATTGCTGCCGGGCGGGGACTTGCAGTGGGAGTACCAGCTCTACCATGAGACTGCGACCCACCCGATTAAGGCGGGTCAATGGCACCACATTGTGGTGACGGCCGACTCGCCCGATGGTGTGAAGCGGATTTATGTGGACGGAGCGGTTGTCCCGCACAACCAACGGGGAACCCCCGGAGCGCACGGCCTAGTCTCCAATCCTCTCACCATCGGCTGCGCTGGATATTGGTCGGCGCCGTGGTCCGAGCACTTCGACGGGGTGATTGACGACGTGCGGGTGTACAATCGGGGGTTGAACATCACCGAGGTGCTCACCATCTACGCCGACGAGAAATAGTGTGTCACCCGCCGGGGGATTCCGGGTCTGGATAAAAGTGAAACGCCTCGAAAACTGAGAGAAAGCGGCGGAATCAGAAGAAACGCCGCTTACAAACAAAGGAGCGATATGCAACCAACCATGAGAACACCAACCATGACAAAACGCTCGCAGTGGAAAAGAGTTGCGGCTTTGTTGCTGCTCAATGCCCTGCTTCTGGCAATCCTGCCCGGCGTGATGCAGGCTCAATTCGCTCATGCAACCAACAACGGCACGATCACCATCACCGGCTACACTGGCTCTGACGGTGATGTGAGCATTCCCGACTCAATCAACGGCCTGCCGGTCACCAGCATTGGCCAGCACGCGTTCTACTGCTGCTATGACGCAACCAACATCACGCTCACCACCAATGTCACCAGCATCGAAGCCGGGGCATTTGCTTTTTGCACCAGCCTGACCAACGTCATGATCCCCAGTGGCGTCACCAACATTGGGGCGGGACCGTATGCTGGCTGCGAGAAGCTGAATGCGATCTCAGTGGATGAACTGAACCCCTGCTTTTGCAGTGTGGAGGGCGTTTTGTTCAACAAGAGCCAGACCACGCTCATCCAATGCCCGGGGGGCAAGACCGGCGCGTATGACATCCCCACGAACGTCGTCAGCATCGGTGACAGTGCTTTCTACTGCTGCTATGGCCTGACGAACATCACGATTCCGCACGGTGTCACCAACATCGGAAGCAGATCGTTGGCTTCCTGCAACAGTCTGAGCGCCATCGGTGTGGATGATTTTAACCCGTGTTTTTGCAGCGTGGAGGGAGTCTTGTTCAACAAGAGCCAGGCCACGCTCATCCAGTGCCCAGGGGGTAAGGCCGGAACCTACACCGTCCCCGAGAGTGTCATCTGCATCGGAGACCGGGCGTTCGAGCACTGTTTGGAATTGACTGAGGTTGCTGCTGGCAGCCATGTCACGAGCATCGGTGATAGCGCATTCTCTGGCTGCTACTTTCTACGCGATCTCACAACGTCTGACAGCATCACGAACATCAGTGCGAACACTTGTTCACAGTGCTTCAGCCTGCGTGGCTTTGAGATTCCTACCAGTGTCAGCAATATCCAGGACGGCACATTCTCCGAGTGCTCCAGCCTCACCCAGATCATAATCCCAGATGGCGTCCAAGGCGTTGGAAACCGTGCCTTCGAGTTCTGCGACAGCCTGACCAATGTTGTGCTCGGTAGCAATGTCACCAGCATCGGGGCCGATGCGTTCTCGGCCTGTTCCAGGCTCGCCAGCGTCACGATCCCAAACAACGTCACCAACATCGGGGACCGGGCCTTCGAGCACTGCTTTAGCCTGAGTCGCGTCACGATCTCCGAGAGCGCGACCCGCGTCGGTCACCTGACGTTCGGGTTTTGTGCCAGTCTGACAAACATCACGATTCCGGACAGCGTCACGGCCATCGGGGGGGTGTAATTGACCCCGTTCTGCATATCCCCTTCCCTCTAGTCTCTGATAGCGTTACTCTGTCGGCATGAA
>CAZJTM010000074.1:0-25621 GCA_964548925.1 uncultured Verrucomicrobiota bacterium
GAAGCACTTCCGGAACTGGATCGCTTGGGCCAAGGAGCTCGGCATCGGGCTGGATTTCAACCCAACGTGCTTCTCGCATCCGAAATCGGCCAGCGGCTTTACGCTGACGCACCCAAACAAGAGCATCCGGCAGTTCTGGATCGAGCACTGCCAGCGCAGCCGGGAAATCGGCGCGGCGATGGGCCGGGCGCTCGGCTCACCCACGGTCACGAACGTCTGGATTCCCGACGGCATGAAGGATTCGCCCGCTGACCGCCGCGGCCCGCGCGAACGGCTTGAGGAATCACTCGATGCTGTCTTCGCGAAGAAGCTGAATCCGAAACACAACCTCGACGCTGTCGAGGGCAAGCTGTTCGGCATCGGTGCCGAGAGCTACACGCCAGGTATGCATGAATTCTATCTCGGCTACGCGGTGAAGCACCAGAAACTCGTTTGTCTCGACGCCGGCCACTATCACCCGACCGAGAACATGGCGGACAAGATTTCTTCCGTGCTGTGTTTCGTGCCGGAGATTCTGCTCCACGTCAGCCGCGGGGTGCGGTGGGACAGCGACCATGTGGTGACGCTCACCGACGAATTGAACGCCATTGCCCAGGAATTGGTGCGCGGGGATTATCTCAGCCGTACGCACATCGGGCTGGATTTCTTCGACGCCAGCATCAACCGCATTGCCGCATGGACCATCGGCGCGCGGAACATGCTCCGGGCGCTCTGCCTCGCCATGTTGGAGCCCCACGCGCAATACAAGAAACTCGAACTCGCCGGCGATTACACGTCGCGCCTGGCGCTGATGGAAGAGGCCAAGAGCCTGCCCTTCGGCGCGGTGTGGGATTTCTACTGTCTCGAAAAGGGCGTGCCTGTCGGCGAAGCCTGGCTGGAGGAGGTCAAGACTTACGAGAAAGAGGTTTTGAGCAAGCGCCAGTAAAGTGACATTTGCGCCGGTCCACGACAACGCCGCAGGCCAACAACAGAAGATTCACATGAAACCCAATCGCAACCCGCTCCTGTTCGCGTTCCTCATGGTCGCCTCCTTGTTTTTCATTTGGGGGTTCTGCCATGCCATGCTGGATGTCCTGAACAAGCATTTCCAAAACATTCTCGAAGTCAGCAAAGCGCAGTCGGGCCTCGTTCAAACGTCGGTGTTCGGCGCGTATTTGCTGATGGCGTTGCCGGCGGCGCTGTTGATTCGGCGCATCGGCTATCAGCGCGGCATTCTGGTGGGCCTGGTGGTGCTGGCCTTTGGCGCGTTCCTGTTCATTCCGGCGGGATTGGTGTTCAAGACATTTTGGTCGTTCTGTCTTGCGCTGTTCGTCCTCTCGACCGGCTTGGCGTGCATTGAAACCGCGGCGAATCCCTACGTCACTGTGCTTGGCCCAAAGGACGGCGCGGCGGGACGTTTGTCCGTGGCGCAGGCATTCAACTCCTGCGCCTACATCATCGCTCCCACTGTGGGCGGCCTGCTGCTCTTTGGAAAGAAAGTGGATGCCAGCAATCCCGATTTCCACCCGCTGATTCTCCCTTACATCGTCCTGGGCGGCGTGGTGCTGGTCATCTTCGCCGTGTTTTCCTTCGTCAAGCTGCCCGTTATTGAGGACGGAGGCGGCGAAGCAGAGCCGGACGCCGCGACGTTCAAAGCCCCGCTCGTCCGGCAGCCGCACTTCACTTGGGGCGTGTTCACGCAATTCCTCTACATCATCGCGCAAATCGGGATCAACGCGTTTGCCGTGAATTACATCCTGGAGAACGCGATCGTCAAAGACGCATCCGGGGCGACGAAAACCGCGCCGCTCTTCACTTGGTATGAATCGCTGACGCACGCGGCCACGCCCGAGGCCGCCGCCGCCTACGTGATTACCTTTGCCATGATTCTTTATGCGGTCGGGCGGTTTACCGGCGCGCCCATCGCGCGAGTCGTCAAGCCCAATTTGCTGCTCGCGCTGTACGGCATCGCTAACTCCATCGTCATTCTGCTGACCATCGCCGACATCAAGATGGTTTCGTGGATGATCCTTCCGCTCTGCTGGCTGTTTATGTCCATCATGTTCCCGTTCATCTTTGCGATGAGCCTGCGCAACCTCGGGCCGCAGACCAAGATCGCCGCCTCGTTCCATGTGATCGCCGTCGGCGCCGCCGGCTCCATCTCGGCCGTGCTGATGGGTTGGCTTTGGGATCGCTACCACAGTGTCGGAATCTCGTTCACTCTGCCCTTGATCGGTTTCATCGCCACGACAATCTACGGCCTCGTGTATCCGAGGTTGCTGGAGAAATCGGAAAAGGCGGTGTGAGTTCTTCACGCGATTTCGAACCCATGATCGTTGGAATCCTGACGCGCCGTGTGTAAAAGCGCCCGACCAGGCAAATCAGAAGTCTGAAACCCGAAACAAATGATCAACAGGAAGGAACTCAAACCTGTCGGTTGTCCTCAATCCTTGGCGCCCGTAAGCGTGCGTTCGGCGTCTCGCCGGAAGCGCCAGCTCGGCTCCGGCTTCAGTTGGTGCTGCGGGCAGGATGCCCGCAGCACGTTGCCCCAAACCAATCGCCACTCTCACGGTGAGGCTCTCATGCGGGTCGGTAAGGATTCGGGCGGTTATGGGATTGCAGGCCCTTGCTTGGCTGATTCGGAATTCGCTCACTCGGATTGGTTTCGGATTTCGAACTTCGAGCTTCTGATCTCGGGTCCAGTGTTTTCCGCCTCAACCCCAGTCTGAGCATCTCTTGATATGGCAAACCCGTTCCTCGGCGTTTTCTTTCACTGGCTCGGTGGCCTGGCCTCCGGAAGTTTTTATGTGCCTTACCGCGGCGTGCGCAAATGGTCCTGGGAAACCTACTGGCTCGTCGGCGGCTTCTTCTCCTGGATCATCTGCCCGTGGTTGCTGGCGTCGTTCATGACCAACGACCTGCTGGGCGTCCTCAAACAGCAAACCTGGGGCACACTTTGGTGGACGTATTTCTTCGGCGCGATGTGGGGTTTTGGCGGGCTGACGTTCGGCCTGACCATGCGTTACCTCGGCATGTCGCTGGGCATGGGCGTGGCGCTAGGCTACTGCGCGGCGTTCGGCACGCTCATTCCGCCGGTTCTGAAAGTCTTCATGCCGGACATTCCGGTTGAGGCCAGCATCGCCGAAATTGCGAAGTCCGCTCCCGGCCAGGTCACGCTGTTGGGCGTGGCGGTTTGCTTGCTGGGCATCTTCGTGGCGGCCTGGGCGGGCTTCACCAAGGAACGCGAAATGCCCGAGGCGGAGAAGAAGAAGGCCATTGCCGAGTTCAACTTCACCAAGGGCATCCTGGTCGCGACGTTCTCCGGCATTATGAGCGCCTGCTTCGCGTTTGCGCTGACGGCCGGCAACCCGATTGGCGAGGCTTCAAAAGCCGTAGGCACAACGGTCATTTGGAGCGGGCTGCCGAAACTCTGTGTGGTCTTGCTGGGCGGATTCACCACGAACTTCATCTGGTGTACGCTCCTCAACATCAAAAACCGCACCGGCTACCAATACCTCGCGGCGTATGTCCGCCCGGAACATGCCGGCCTGAAGGCCGCCGGCGGCGAACACGGGGACGGTGTTGCCACAGGCCAACCCACGCCCGGCGACCTGCTCGTGCCACGTTTCCGGAACTACTTCTTCTCCGCGTTAGCCGGCACGACCTGGTACTTCCAGTTCTTCTTCTACACGATGGGGGAGACGCAGATGGGCAAATTCGGCTTCGCCTCCTGGACGCTGCACATGGCAAGCATCATCATCTTCAGCACCATGTGGGGCTGGATTCTCCACGAGTGGAAGGGCTCGAGCCAGAAGGCCCACTCGCTCATCGGCGCGGGCATTGCCACGCTCATTCTGTCCACGATCATCATCGGCTTCGGCACGTGGATGAAGAGCCAAGGCGGCAACTGACTGTAACCCAACCCGCAGAAACGGGGAGACTACGTTGCCATCCGGTGGTGCAAAACTTTGTTGCACCTGCAACAAAGTTTTACGGCAGCGTGACAATCTTGCTGCTGGCTTTATCTGCTTGAGGCCGGGATTGCGGTCGTCACGGGGAGTTTTTGCGGGCTGGAATTCTCCACGCCGCGCCGCTAGGCTCGCGTTCCAACGAAGCAATGCGAATCAGCGAAAGGGCCACCCATGTCTGACCCGAGACCAGACGAGCCGCCGCACCACGCCGGCGACGAGTTCGAGCGCGAGCCCGTGCCGGAGCGCGCGCAGAAAGGCGCGTCCGCCTTCTGGGGCATGTATGCCGGCGAACACACCGCTGGCACGGAGTTCATGATCGGGCCGCTGTTCGTCGCATGGGGTGCGAGCGCTTTTGATCTCATCTTCGGGCTGCTGCTCGGCAATCTGATGGCGGTGCTGACGTGGCGCTTCCTCACCGCCGAAATCGCCGCGCAGAAACGCCTGACGCTCTATTTTCAACTGGAGAAGATCACCGGCCGCAATCTTGTCACGCTCTACAACCTCTTCAACGGCGTCCTGTTTTGTTTCCTCGCGGGCGCGATGGTCACGGTGTCGGCCACTGCGGTCGGCGTTCCGTTTGGTGAGAGCATCAAAATGCCGTCGTTCAGCGACACGCTGCCCACGGGCTTCGTCTGGTGCGCCACCTGTGTGGCCATCGGCGCAGCGATGACCTTCGTGGCGGTGCGCGGCTATGGGTTCGTGGCGCGCGTCGGGCATCTGGCGGCACCCTGGATGTTCCTAGTGTTCCTGGCCTGTGGCGTCGTCATGCTCGGCAAGCTGGGCACGATGAACCTCTTTGAATTGATCAAACCGCCCGAGGACGGCGCGGCGCGAATGGGTTTTTGGGGCGTGGTCGCCTTTTCTTGGTTCTGCAATTCGGCGATGCACCTGGGCATGTCGGACCTCTCGATCTTCCGGTTCGCGCGCAAAGCGAAATACGGCTGGGCCTCAGCGGCGGGCATGTTCCTCGGCCACTACGTCGCGTGGATTTGCGCCGCACTGCTGCTGGTCTATTGGGTGAAGATGAAAGGCGCCGATCCAGCCAAAGGCATGCCGCCGGGTCCGATGGTCTGGGATGCCGTTGGCTCGGCCGGCTTGATTTGCGTGGTCATTGCCGGCTGGACAACGGCCAACCCGACAATCTACCGCGCTGGACTCGCGTTCCAAGGCGTGTTCCCGAAGATGGCGCGCACCACCGGCACGATCATCGCCGGGTTGGTTTGCACCGCGGCTGGCGTGTTCCCGGCGTTCGCCATGAAGCTGCTGGATTTCGTCGGCATCTACGGCACGATTCTCTGCCCGGTGGGCGCGGTCATTGTGGTGGATCATTACCTGGCGAAACGCGTGGGCATCGCCAGCGAACCGGCGATGCGCAGTGGCAGTCCGTTCAACGGGGCGGTGCTCCTCGCATGGCTGATCCCGGTGGCGGTCGGCCTTTGGTTCTACCAGGCGAAGGGTGTTAATGCGTTCTTCCTGCCGCTGCCGTGCTGGCTTGCCTCCGGTGTGCTCTACATCGTCTTCGCCAGACTCCTGAACCGCCAGCCAACCCCAGCCACCAACTGACCTGCGCCATGAACTCCGCTGCCAAAATCCTCGCTCCGCTGGCACTCGTGGCCACGATTCTGCCAGCGGTGTTGTTCCTGTTCAACGCCCTTGGTGAAGGCCCGATGAAGGCCACCATGCTCATCGCCGCTATTGTGTGGTTCGCTACCGCGCCATTCTGGATGAAAGGCGGCGATCAATAAGCCTGCCCGTCCCGCCGTGACTTCAACATTGACCGATTCGAACGCACTATGACCTCGAACGCCCCAAACCTGCAGTTGGTCGGATTCGAGAAGGACGCCGGGTTGAAGAGTCTCCTCACACAATTCGGGGTGTTTCAGGATTACAGGGCAGCCTTGCCAGAGCACCTTCTTGGTATTCTGAGACAGCAGCATCCTAATGTAGTTATCGAGAGCATCGAGTTGCTTGACGTTCCGAAATGCAAGCTGGGAGGGATGCAGGATGAACAGAGCAAGACAATCATCAGGGTGCAGACGCTGGACGTTCCCCTTAATCTCAGCCTCACAATTCGAGTTGGTGTGGACCGTTTCGCGTTGGACATCCAGCTCGTCATCATTTGTGAGGGACTCGACTCGACTCCCACGACTAGGAGCGACATGTTTGTCAGATCACAGAGAGCGATCACATGACGACGACTTAGGCCGTCAACGCGCTTCAAGTTTCACTGCGACCAAACACACCCATGAAAACCAACCAAGTCTATCTCGCCATTGATCTCGGCGCCGAAAGCGGCCGCGTCATCGCCGGCCTCTGGAACGGCAAAACCCTCAAGCTCGAAGAACTCCATCGCTTCCCCAACGGCCCGGTGCTCCTCGCCGACAGCCTGCGTTGGGATGTGCTCCGCCTCTGGAACGAAATCCAGAACGGCCTCGCCCTCGCGGCGAAGAAGTTCGGCAAGCGCATCGTCTCCGTCGGCGCAGACACGTGGGGCGTGGATTACGTGCTGCTGAACAAACGTGGCGAGATGCTGGGCCAGCCGTTCGCCTACCGCGATGCCCGCACCAATGGCGTCATGGAGAAGGCGTTCAAGCGTGTGCCGCGCGCGGAAATCTTCGCCCAGACCGGCCTGCAGTTCATGCAGTTCAACACGCTCTTCCAATTGCTTGCCCACCGGCAGGCGCATCCGGAGATGCTCGACGCCGCGGACAAGCTGCTCTTCATGCCCGACTTCCTGCACTGGGCGTTGTGCGGCGCGCGCGTGGCCGAGTTCACCATCGCCAGCACCTCGCAATGCTTGCACCCGCTCCGGCGCGATTGGGCGGGCGGCCTGCTCAAGCAGTTCGACCTGCCGCGGCGCATCTTCCCGGAGATCGTCCCGCCCGGCACGCGGCTCGGCGCGTTGCGCGCGTCTGTGGCCGAGCGCACCGGCCTGGCCGGCGTGAACGTCGTCGCGCCGCCGGCGCACGACACCGCCTCCGCCGTCGCCGGCGTGCCCACGGCGAACACCGGCAAGGCCAACTGGGCTTACATCAGTTCCGGCACGTGGTCGCTCATGGGCGTGGAAGTGCAGCAAGCCGCGTTGTCCGCGCGCGCGCAGGAGATCAACGTCACCAACGAGGGCGGCGTGGACGGCACGTATCGCCTGCTGAAAAACATCATGGGCCTGTGGCTCGTGCAGCAATGCAAACGCTCGTTTGACGCTGCGGGCCGCAAGTTTGAATACGCCGAACTGGCGCGGCTCGCCGCCGAGGCCAAACCGCTCCGCTCCATTGTTGACCCAGACGACAGCCGTTTCCTCAACCCGCCCGACATGCCGAAGGCGATCCAGAGCTTTTGCCGCGAGACTAGCCAACCCGTGCCGAAGACTGAGGGCGAACTCGTCCGCTGCGCCTACGAAAGCCTCGCGCTGAAATACCGCGAAGTGCTCGGCTGGCTGGAGGAACTCACCGGCGAACGCATCGAAGTCATCCACATCGTGGGCGGCGGTTCGCAGAGCAAGGTGCTGAATCAGTTTGCGGCAGACGCCTGCCAGCGGCCCGTCGTAACCGGCCCGGTGGAAGCGACGGCGATGGGCAACCTGCTCACGCAAGTTCGCGCCAGCGGCGAACTCGCCTCGCTCGCCGACATGCGCGCCGTCATCCGCAAATCCAGCGACGTGGGGCGCTTCGAGCCGAAGCAAGCGGCGGTGTGGCGGGAGGTTGTGGAGCGGTTCGGCAAGCTCCGTAGCCGCGCCTCGTAAGAGCACGGGCTGCGTAGGCAAACGAAGGCCTGACCCATGAACACGCTGATCTACATCGAAACGACGATCCCGAGCTTCTACTGCGAAACTCGGGCGGAGGCAGACGTGCGCGTTCGCCGCAAGTGGACGCGCGAATAGTGGCATCTCACGCAGGCGGACCAGCGGCGAGTGACCTCGGTGGTTGTTGTCGAGGAACTGGAGCACATTCCGGATTCCGCCCGCCGCGAGGCTGCGCTCGCTTTGATTCGACCGCTGGAGCAACTCGCATACACCGAAGCGGTGGCCGAGGTTGTAGCCGTTTATCTCCAGCACAAACTCATGCCGCGCGAGGCCATCGGCGATGCCGACCATTTGGCGCTCGCCTCGTTCTACGGCTGCGATATGTTGGTGACGTGGAATTGCCGGCATCTGGCCAATGCGAACAAGGCCGCGCACATCCGGCGCGTGAATGCGCTTCTCGGCCTCCGAACGCCGTTGCTGGTAACACCGCTTGAACTGCTGGAAAAAGACGATGAAAACGAAGCCTGACCAACCGTTGGAAGAAATCTGGGCGATTCGCCGCCAGATCGCCAAAGAGTTCGGCGGTGACCCCAAGAAGCAGGCCGTCCACTACCGGCAGAAGCAGCGGCAACTCGGGGCAGGAATCTACCAGCCAGCCGAGGTACTCGACACCACCGCTGAGGCGATGGCGTTGCGAGAGACGCCGCCCAAGAAACCATGACCGGCCCGGTGGCAGCGACGGCGATGGGCAACCTGCTCAGGCAAGTCCGCGCCAGCGGCGAACTCGCCTCGCTCGCCGGCATGCGCGCTGTCATCCGCAAATCCAGCGACGCGGGCCGCTTCGAGCCGAAAGAATCGGCGGCGTGGCGGCAGACCGCCGCCGTTCTTCTTTCTTTTACGGGATGAACTGGATGGACCGGATCATGGTGCGCGTGAAGTTCACGAGTGCGATGAGGGAAGCCGCAAACGGAGTTCTTCCTTGATCCCCTTCGCGTTCTTCGCGCGACTCATGCATCCGCACCAGAAGCGCCGCGTTGGCAGCCCACCGCATTGTTTTTGGAAGAACCGGCTCTTCAAGTTGCGGTAGGTGGCGGCGCTCTGCCAAACCCCCGCCACGCCAAGGCTCACGGAGAGGTCCCCAGGTTGCCGCCGTCCACCCGTGTGGGGGGCGTACTCAACCGCCAGCGTTCCCAATCGGCGAGCAACAACTGCTCGGGCAGGAAGCCGACGGGCGCGGCGCGCAAGGGGAACCATGGCGGAATTTCACGGCGGATCATGCTGTCGAGAATGAAATTGCCCCAGCTCTTCTCGCCCGCCCGGACCCATTGCGAGAGGAACTTGGCGTCCATGGTCTGGGGGGTGAGATACAGCGCGTTGATGGGTTTCTGCAGATCGCTGATGGCGAGGTAATCCGCCTGGGCGTTGAGCGTCAGCCAAACGCTCTGGCGATGGCCGTACCAGGCCACCGCCCACGGCACGTCACTCATCATCAACTCGTCCTCCTTGAGGTAACTGGCCACCTCTTGGATCACCGGCGGATAGTAAGGCGGATAGGCCACGGCCAGGGGCCGGGGTGGCAGGAAGACCAGGAGAATCGGCAGGCAGACGACAAAGCCAAACGCACCCATGATCACATACCGTAAGAACGCCAACGGCAACTCCAGTTGGTCCAGCAGCACGAAGAAGAAGCTGACGCCGTAAACGATGATGATGGGCGCCAGGATCACGAGGAGATTCTCGGAGTTGATCTCCGGCGAATCATCCGTGAGGTGGGTGCGGCCCAGCGCTTGCACCACGATCAGGACCGGCAGACAGAACAGAATGAAGAACCGCAGCCGTTGCAGCGCCGGACTGCGGAAGCTCATGAGCAAGCCAGCCAGGAAGAACGCGGCCACCCAACTCCCACTGAACCGTGGCGCTTCGGTGAGGAGGATTTGCTTCCCATTCACGAACAGCTTGTAGAAGAACATGGACGGGTAAATGCGTCCGAGTTCGGGCGTCAACGAACGCCCCAACCGGGTGTCCGGAAACATCAGGGTGCCCTCCACCACCGAAAACGTGGCGGTGCCGAACGGCGCCCCGCTGATCCAGATATTCCGCAGCATCCAAGGTGAAATCACCACTAGGAACGAGGCCAGGGCGACAAACCAGAGCACCCCCCGACGCGGGCCGCCAAAGACCGCCAGGTAGGCGATCACCGGCACGATGAACCAGCCAAACGCGTAACGGGTCAGGCAGCCCACGCCCACCAGCACTCCGGCCAGCACCGCCAGGCCAAAGACCGCCCGTGGATTCCATTGTGGCTCGCGGACCTCACGCTCCAGTAGCACCAGACACCAGAGCAGCCCGACGAAAACCAGCATGACCAGCATCGTGGACAGGCCGGACACGGCGAACCGCCAGAACAACTCGGTGGCGAACAACACGATCGCCGAAAACCACGCCACCGTCGGGTCAAACAACCGTTTCGTCAGGAAGAAGACCGCCACGATCAGTCCGAAAAACATCAACTGGTTCAGGAAACTGATCGTGAAATCCGGAGGGTAACGCCAGAAGCGGCCCTCGTTGGTCCAGAGTGGCGACTTGGTCTTGGTGTTGTATTCAAAGGGCAGCACCTTGAGCACCCCCGCCAGCAGCAGCGGGTACACCGGAGGATTGGCAATGTCCGGGTGCATGGCGCGGATTTGGGCGTGGTCGGGGAGGTTGCCGGAGCCCGCGCCGCGCCCCGATTTCTCGTTCACACGCTTCACGAGGTACATGCTGAAGGGGCGGACGAACAGCGTCTTGTAACCCTTGCCCTCGGCAAGGTTGCGGGCCAGTTGCGCCTGGTCCATGGCCTCCTGCGTCGAGAAATTCTTGAAGGCGCGCCAGTTGTAGCCTGCAATGAAGCCCACCACGGCCAGCACCGCCAGACCAATCCGCAGGTAGCGCATCCCGGCGCCCTGCTCAAGTTTGTGAATGAGGTCCTGTGCGAATGGCATAATCAAAGTCCTTCCAATTGGTAAAGATGCAGTTTGCGATGCAGGGTGCGCCGGCTCATGCCGATCTTCTTGGCCGCCAGCGTGCGGTTGCCGCCGGTTTCCTTCAGCGCGCGGATGAGAAGTTGTTTTTCGGCATCCTTGATCGTCAGGTCCGGCCGGGCGAGGATCTTTTGCGGATCGCCTCCGGCGGGAACCCCGCCGCGCACCGAGGGCGGCAGGTCGCGCGCGGAGATTCGCTCCCCGCGACACAGGACCACCGCATGCTCAATCGCCGTGCGCAACTCCCGCACATTGCCGGGCCAGCCGTAATGAATCAAGGCTTCCATGGCGTCCACGGTAAAATCCGTCACCGCCTTTTCGTTCTCCGCGGCGAATTCGCCCAGGAAGCGATGCGCCAGCAGGGGAATGTCCACCGTCCGCTCGCGCAGCGGCGGCAGGTGAATCTCCACCACCCGCAGCCGGAAGAACAGGTCCTCCCGGAATGAGCCCGCCTTGACCAGCGCCTCCAAGTCCTTGTTGGTCGCGGCCACCAGGCGCACGTCCGCCGTCTGCGTCTTGTTCGAGCCGACCCGCTCGAAGGTCCGCTCCCCGAGGAAACGCAGGAGCTTGATCTGGAGCGAGGCGTCAATCTCGCCAATCTCATCAAGGAACAGCGTGCCGCCCTGCGCCTGCTCAAAGCGTCCGATGCGCCGTTCGTGCGCGCCGGTGAAGGCGCCCTTCTCGTGGCCGAACAACTCGCTTTCCAGGAGCGTCGGCGCCAAGGCGGCGCAATGCACGGTGACCATGGGTTGCTTGGCCCGGGGGCTGAGCTGGTGCAGGGCTTTGGCGACGACTTCCTTCCCGGTGCCGCTTTCGCCCAGCAACATCACAGTGGCCCGGGTGGGCGCCACCTGGCGCACCACGTCAAACACCTCCTGCATCGCCGGAGATTCGCCGACGAGATGCTCCAGGCCGTACTTGGTGTCGAGCTGCTGGTGCAGCGCGACGTTTTCCACTTCCAACGTGCGCTGGCGGAGCGCGCGGGCGATGCGCATTTCCAACTCGTCAATTTGCAGCCGGCCCTTGGCGATGTAATCGTCCGCGCCGCGTTTCATGGCTTCGACCGCGAGTTCCTCCGAGCCGTAGGCGGTCATCAACATGCAGACGGGCGGTTTGCTCAGCGACTTGGCGCGGGCGATCAACTTCATGCCGTCCTCGTTCGGGAGGCGAAAGTCGGTCAGCACCACGTCGAAATGCTCACGTTCGAGCAGGTCGGTCGCGGCGCGGGCGTCCTCCGCCACATACACGTCGAAACGGTCCTCCAGTGCGGCGCGCAAGCCCTCGCGCGTCGGCCTCTCGTCGTCCACAATCAGGAGAGTGGGTTTGTTCATGCGGAGCAAAATCCGAAATCCGAAAGCCGAGGTCCGAAGGAAGTCAGAAAGCCGAAACAAGAAACCAGTCGCAGCCCCATCAGCACCGGCGCGCCAAGCAACGGGGCGGAAGCACCGCGGTGCGCCATTCGGATTTCGAGCTTCGGATTTCGTTCGGATTTCGGATTTCGGATTTCGGATTTCACATTCATCATTCGTGCGTTGGCGCTTCCAGCAGGCGGGGCTTTGGCTCGTGCAAGGGCAGCCAGATGCGGAACGTCGTGCCGCGGCCCAGGTGGCTTTCCACCTCGATCCGGCCGTTGTGCGCGCGAATGATGCGCTGCACAATCATCAGGCCCAGCCCCGAGCCTTTTTTCTTGGTCGTGTAGAAGGGCTCGAAGACGCGGTTGATTTGTTCTTGGGGGATGCCGCCGCCGGTGTCGCCCACGCTGGCCCAGGTGCCGTCCGAGCCCTCGCCGGTCTGCAGCGTGAGCGTGCCACCCTTGGTCATGGCCTGCATGGCGTTCTTGATGAGGTTGACCAGGACCTGTTGGATCTGCGTGGGGTCCAGCGGCGCGAGGGGCAATTGCCGCCCGAGTCGCGTCTTCACCGCGATCTCGCGGTTCTCCAACTCCGGCTGCAACAGCTCCAAGGTCTTCAACACGACTTCGTTCAGCGACGTCAGCCGCAATTGCGGCGGAACGGGACGCAGGGCTTGCAGGAACTGCGTGACAATGTAGTCGAGCCGGTTGATCTCGCCCTTGGCCACACCGAGGTACTGCTCCAGTTTGCGCGCAATGGCCAGCGATTCCCTATCCGTGACGGGCGGGGGCGGGTGAATGCGGCGGCGGCCCGGCATGACACGCGGTTCGGTCACGGGAATGGCCTTCATCTTCTTCACCTCCCGCTCCATGAGTTGCAGGTGAATGTGCAATGCGTTGAGCGGATTGCCGATCTCGTGCGCGACGCTGGCCGCCAGCAGCGTCAACGCCTGCACGCGTTCGCTCTCGATGGCCTCGAAGGTCTTTTGGCGCGCTTCGGTGGCGTCGTGCAGGATCAGCGCCACCCCGCTGCTCCCAGCGGCCTCGCCGTCCAGCGGGGCCGCGTAGAGCCGGAGGAAACGCGGGCGCGGGTAGTGAACCTCGAATTCGTGGCGGATCACCCGCTCGCCGCCTTCGGCGTCAAACCGCACGAGCCGCTCCCAATCCACCTCCGGCAAACAATCCTTGATGGACTGCCCCTCGACACTGGGCTGCAGGCCGATCAGGCGCGTGACCGCTTGGTTGAAGTAAAGGATGCGCCCATGCTCGTCCGCAACCAGGACACCGTCTTCAATGGTGTTGAACAGCGTCTCTAGGAAGCTCCGCTCGCGCGCCAGGCGCTGGACCACGGTTTGCAAGCCTTCGGTGTCGAGCCGCCCGATGCGGCCCAAGACTTTGTCCAAGAAGCTGGATTTCGCGGTGGGCATCAGTAGTGACCGGCGCGGGGTGGCGGGCCGGGGATTCGGCGCGGGCCGAAGGCAGGGCGACCCCTGGCGCGGGTTCGTTTCCGTGCGGTTGAGACCGAGCCGTTCACAGCCATTTCTTGCGCTTCATCCAAAGGACCGTGGCCACGGTGGAAAGGAGCGTGAGGCCGAGGGCGTAGTAGTAGCCGTAGGGCGACTTCAGCTCGGGCATCTGCTCGGTGTAGTTCATCCCGTACCAAGTCCCGACAATCATAACGGGAGTGGTGATGACGGTGATGAGGGTCAGCAGTTTGACCACTTCCGACGTTTGGTTCGACGACAGGTTGAGGTACACCTGCAACGTGCCGGTCAGCGAGTCCGCATAGGTCTGCGCCAGTTCGGCAATGCGGAAGAGCGCGTCGTACACGTCGCGATAGTAGGGCACCAAGTGGGCGCGGATGAGCTTGAACTCGCCGCGGGCGAAGCGGGCCAGCACCTCGCGCTGCGGGCCGATGATCTGCCGCAGGTGCAACACTTCTTTCTTGGTCTGGAGGATTTTGTTGAGCGTGGCCTTGGTCGGCTCCTGCATCACCAGTTGTTCCAACTCGGCGATCTCCAACGACAACTCCTCCAGCGCCGGCTTGTAGTTGTCCACGATGGCGTCCAGCAGGTTGTAGGCGACGCGATCCGGCGCCCGCGCGATGCCGCCGGCACCCTTGACCGCGCGTTCCTCGGTCATCTGCACACTGCGGATTGGCCCTTCGTGGTAGGTCACCAGGAAATTCCTCCCCAGGAAAAAGTTCAACTCCTTCGTCGCGAACACGCCGTCCTTGCGGCTGTAATCCACCGCGTGGATCACCATGAACAAGTACGGCACGAACCGGTCCCCCTCGCGCGGCTGATATTCCTCCACCTTGGGCGCCTCGCTGACCATGACGCAGTCCTCGATGGAGAGCGGGTGAAAGTGGAACACATCCTCCAGGACATACTTGGTTTCCTCCGGGGTCGGGTCTTCCAAGTCCACCCAGAGGAAGAGGTTGGTGTCGCTCAACAGCGTTGGCATCAGGAACATCTCGATGTCCTGGCTGTGCAGGCGGCCCTGCGTGGTAAACACCATTGAGCGAGTCATAACGTCAGCCTGAACCGCACCCAATTCATGCGTCAGGTTGGCCCAAGTGTGGCGGTGGCCATGATCCAAGGCAAGGGAAGTTTGCAGCGGTCCGCCCGCTCGCGTCTGCGAACCAGAAACTTCCGGAGGCTCACGAGGACCTGTGATCGGTTTTTAGGCGTAGCTGAGCGCCAGCATCGCCAGCGTTTCCAGACGGGGCACGGTGAAGTCCATTTCATCCCGTGTTGAGCGGAAGCGCAGCGGGCGGCCTCCTGGCAAACGCCGCACGCCGCGAATGCGGTGTGGCAGGCGCAGGTGGACCTGAATGCCGTCCACAGGCACATTTGGCAGTTCGTGCTGGAAGTTGACCAGGTTGAGCAAGTAGCGGCGGCGGTCGGGTTGATGGAACAACGTGACCTCCACGGCCGGATGCACGGCCACCTCGAATGAGGGCCGGTCGCAGAGCCGCCGCAGCAAGCGGACAAAACTCTCCTGCAATGTCGCCACCTCCTCGATGAGTGAGGCCGAGTAGATGACCAGGCCTTGGCCGTAGGGGTGGAGCACAACCTCGGGTTGGTCGGAGGCGACCCACGGCGGATTGCTGTGGATGCTGGAGAAGGCGCGCGGGTCCGGAGCGGGCCACGGCAGGGTGCGGGTGGCCAGCACGGTTGCCCCAGGCAGGGCGCGCACGTCTATCGTCGGGCCGCGAACAAACGCCGGATACTTCGAGTCCCAGCCCGCGAAGTCCGTGCGGCCGGCGTCGGTCGGCGCGACATAATGTTCGCGGTCCGTCCAGTCGGCTTTCACCAGCGACACGCCCAAGACATCGCTCAGCATGAAGTCGGGCTGGCGCTGGCCGGTGTTCAAGACCAGCGAGGTTGCGCCGCTGGCGAAAAGCGTCCCGCCGTCCCGCACCCAGGCGCGGATGGCCGCGACCTCCTCCGCCGACAGGTGATGCACGTTGGAGAGCACCAGCGTCTTGAGGCGCGAGGGCTGGCCGATGGATCGGCGCGTGACGATGCGCCACGGGAGGTGATGCGCGATCAGCCCCCGCGCCGCCTGCATCGTGCTGCGCGTGTGCGTGTCCGCGCCGTTTTCCACCTCGAGGACTGATTGCCCGTTGCTGCGCATGTCGAAGCGCGAGTCGAGGCTGTAGAACAGGCCGATGTCCGCCACGCGTTCGCCGCCCAGATCCGGGTAGCAGGGCAGCAGACGGTCAAAGACCCGGCCCATGCGCTCGTGGGCGTGGGGGTTGACCGTGCCGACCGGGTCAATGGCATCAATGAAGATGAACGCCGCCGCGTCGGCGATCGCTGCGCTGGCCTTGGCCTCGAGCAACGCCTCGGACTTGCGCGCGGTGTGGTCCTGAAGGCTGACCGAGAAACTGGTTTCGTAGCCGAAAGGCCGGTTCGGCGTCATGTCCTCCAAGAGCTTGCGCACGAATGAGCCCTGCAGCGCGTCGCCGTAGAAGTCGCCCTGGAGGAAATCGTTTTGCGCAACCAGCGGCCACGACGCGCCGTTGTTCCAACTGCCGGGATAGATCGAGGCCTGATGTTCGACACTGGCATGCGGGCGAACCGCCTTGACCGTGCTCGTGCAAATCTCCGCGAACTCGCCCATCCATTGTTCGCGCTGGCGTTGGAAGCGCACCCAGCGTTCGTCCGTCCAGTCCACCATGCGGGGCAATTCGCCGCCCACCTCCTCGCGCCAGCGCCGCTGGCAGTGCGGGCAGTAACAGACGCAGACCCAGAACGTCATGTCAAAGCGCACGCCGTCGAGGTCGAACCGCTCCGCCAGTTCGCGCGCCCACGCGCGGACGTAGTCGCGGTAAGGCGAGTTCGGGCAAACAAACCCGTGCCGGCTGCCCCGGCCGAAGGGGCCGCCGTTGGGATGAATGATCCGCCAGTCCGGATGCTGGTCCGCGGCCCAACGGTCGTGGATCACGCTCACGTAGAGGACCACGGCGATGCCCTTCCGGTGACAGCGCTCGATCATCTCGGCCACGATGTCCCGGTCTTTTAAGCCGGCGTGCTGGCGGCCCACCTTCGTCGGGTAGTTGAACAGGCCAACGTGCGAGTGCGCGTAGCAGACGATGGACTGGGCGCGGGATTGGACGAGCGCTTCCACATAGCGGTCCGCGTCGAACTCCGACAGGAATTTCTCGTCCCAGTCCGGGATGTGCATGTCAATCACCGCCCGCCGCCACGCCCGCTCGAACCAGCGCGGGCCGGGACGTGAGGGGGGCACTGTGGACTTGGACGCGGCTTGGAACGGCAAGGCAAGAGGACCGGCGGCTGCAAGGCCTCCGAGCAAGAAACCCGTGTGATGGATGAAATCCCGACGGTTCAGAGTGGCTGGCTGGGGAGTCTGGATTGGCGAAGGAGACGTCATTTGAGAGCGGCAGGTGGGGATTGGTGGATTCGGCGTCGCAGGTCTTCGGGGCGACCGCGCACCAGCCAGAAGTCCCCTTTCACCGTTGCGCTGCCGCCCGGCTCGATGCGGCCGAACAGGGGAAACAAATGGAAGCATGCGCGGTCATCGCCGACGTTGGCGGAGGCCCACGCCGCGCGCTTGAACCATAGCGCGGCAGTCCATTGACCGTCATGGCTGGCGAGGGCGATCAGCGGCTCGTCGAAGGTGTTGGTGGAATTGACCCACCAGGCCCATTGGATCGGAGGCTCGCTGCGTGGTATCAACGAAAGATGCGCCTCCCGGCGCGCGTGTTCAGTGGCATCGAGACGCAGCGCCCGCCCGCCGGACCAGACGAACAAGCGCGTGAGCAGTTCGCTATAATCCTTGTCCGTCGAATTGCGCGGCAGTTGCGACTCCGTGCGCGGGGTCAGCCGAGGGAAGAATGCCGGCGCCTCGGTCGTGGTCACGCAGGTATGGAGGTGGACGCGTTCCATGGGCATGGCGGTGTGGTTCAGGATGGTGTAGGTCACGGCGACTTGGTTATGCTCCGGCTTCGCCGTGAAACGCACCTCTACGCCTTCCGGGTAACGCCACTGGTAGCTGTGAACGCCGCTGTTCGTGGCCCAAGCCGGTCGCGCTGTCGCCCCGGGAAGCGCGAGTTTCACTTGGAACAGCCCGAAGTCGCGGTTGCCATCCAGCACCGCCTCGCAAGCGCGAAAGTCGAACACATTGCCGGGCAGATCCGGATGCGACACGTTCAATCCAGCGGCTTCGCTGCCGGGGCGCGGAGAGATGCGGAGGGGTTCTGCCGCAGAGATGCTGGCCTGGCCCAGGAAAACCACGGCCAGGGCGACAAGTTGGGTCAAGTGAGCCACTTTCAAGGCTGTAGCTATATGTCGTCGGAAACCGGTCACTTTCCAAGGATTCGTATCCGCAGCCGCGCTCTTTTGAAAGCGTTTCAAGTCAGCCGCCATAGCACCGTTTCCTTGGCCGAGAAATCCCGGCAGAATGATGACACCTCCTGTGCCAGTGGCATGCCGCTAAACGGGTCGGCCACCGTTGTCAACTTTGGGAATCTCAGCGTGCGCTCGCCCGCGCCGTCCGCGTTCAGGCAAAAGAAGCTGCGGCTGGCGTAAAGCGTGTCGTCACGGTCGTTGTAGATGTGGACGCCGGCCTGCCGGGCCAGCGCTCGCAGGAAGGCGACCGGGAGGACGGGATTGAGCGTGTAGATCGAGGTCCAATTCCGCCGCGGCTTCAGGGCCAGCGCGACTTCGGATCTGCCTTCCACGTGACCCAGCACCGTGGCCGCCGGGTCTTCGACATGGATCAGTTGCGCCCAAACATGCTCGTGGCCGATGGTGGCGGGAAGTGTGGTCGCCGATGCGCCTACCGGATGCGGCTGCGGTGGCAATCCCAGCCGCTTTCCCGCCTCGGTCAGTCTTATTCGCGCGCGGACGCGATCGGTTCTCGGGGTGAGGGCGAGCTGGAGGCCCGTCAGTTCGTTCATCGCTTCCACGGACGCGCTCGCGCCGTTAAACAAGCCGGGCGCATAGCACCAAAGCACGGTGCGCTTGCCCCCCAGCACCCTCCGGCGGATGAGGTCGCGCTGAACTTGGGTCAGGTGAAAACAATTCAGGAAGATCACAAGCTTGTAGCGTCCCGTGTCGGCCAGTGCGAGATCGTCCACCAAGATTGAGTCATGCGGCGCGCCGAGCTTTGCCAACTGCACCTGAGCAGGCCGCAGGGTTTGCTGCAAGAAGCCGCTTTCGAAGGTCGCGTAGGCGCACGAGGCTTCGTCGGAGACTACGAGAATTTCGGCCACGGAGGAGCAGTCCAGATGCGCCGCGCTGGCGAGGAGAGCGTTGAGCCGCTTCACCTCGGTCATCAGTTCCGGATCGTCGAAGTAACCTCCGTGCAGGTCGAAGAAACTTTGCTGGACTCCATTCCCCAAGACGAAGCCCACACTGCGGCGGTACTGCCAGATGGTTTCTTGCGCGTTTTCCGTGACGCCGAGCTCGACGCGGTAGCGCGCGACGATTTCGCGGTCGGTGCGCGCCGCGTTCATCAAATCGTACCGGAACGAAACTGTGTCGTTGTCGTGATACCAGAGCTTGCCGTGGAGCGCGACCGATGTGAGGGGCGAGCGGGCGTAATCCGCGCCACGACCGAGCGCGCGGTCGTGGTAGCTGGCGGTCACGGCTACGAAATCCAGGTTCTTCGAGCGCAGCAGGCGGCCCAGCGCGTTGTGGCCGTACTCGGGGTCGCCGCCAAACTCGAACATGTAGGCGTAGAACGTGCCCACGACCTGCCGCCGGTCCAGCGCCGCCTTCGCCGCGCGCGCGAAGTGGTCAATGGTGTCGGGAATCAGCTCGTTCTGGAAGAGATACCAGTCAATGACCGGCATCTCGGTGGCCGGGTTCCGGAAGGTGTGCTCATTCCGGCCCGCCTCGCGCGCCGCCTGCGTGGGCACGGCCACGGCAGCGAACCCCGTGCGCGGATCGTTCCAAGCGGCCCGGAACGCAGAAACCCTGCGATACTTGGCCCGCAGCCATTCCCGAAATGCCTGCGTCGCGTGCGAGCTGTAGTCGCTGAGTTCGCCCGTGTGAATGCTCCAATGATACCATTCCTCGGTCATCAACCCGGTGAAGAAACAGCCGAACAGACGATCGCCGTAGTCGCTCGATCGGATGTGGGCGAGGACGCGGCCAAGCGCCGCCGCCATGTCTCGCCGCCACTGCGCCGACGCGAGCGAGGGAAACGCGCGGCGATTCCGACCCAGGCCAAAGTCCCTCGAATAATACCGCGAACCGGATGCCAGCACCTGGCACTCGTCCGGATGCGCGTTCACCCACCACTCCGGGGTGCTGAGGAGAATGCGCGGCAGGATGAAGCCGCGCGGGTTGGCCGCAAGCACGCGGTGGGCGAGTTCATCGAGTTGGCGGAAGTCCCATTGCTCCGGCCCGAGCCATGTCGGCGCGGCAAAGCCCTCGCCCAGGTTGGTGGAAAAGCTGAACACATCCGTGCCCGCCTCGGCGAACTGCCGGAAATATTTCGAGTCAGGCACGTAGGTTTCGAATACTGGCTTGGTGTAAGGCCGGCCCCCGAGGAAGAACATCGGCCGACCGCGATGCCGGCGAACTTCGGTGCGCGGGCCGTGGTTGGCCGAAGCCTGCTGCTCACGCGAGGACGCCAGGAGGATCTGCGGCGCAGCGACCAGCGCAGTGCCTGCGGTGGTCGCCTGTTGAAGAAACCTGCGCCGATTCATTGAGTGAGTGAAGTGTTGTGGGGCGACTCCGGCGAACGGAGTCGCTCCCGGGTCAATAGCGGCAATGGGTGACATCGTGGAGGTCTTAGACGACGAGTTCAACGCGCTGGGCGCGCCGCGTGAGTTGGGTGGTCCGGTTCAGCGCCTTCGCGCTCTTGAGGCCTCCGGGGAAGTCGAGCGTGGCGCGGAACATCGGCGCGTCTTCGATCAGGCCGGGCAGCACGTAGGGACGCTCCTTGGCGGGCGTGGTTTGGGGCGTCGCGTTGTAGGCGATTAGATGCACGCGCAGGGTGCGCGTCGCCGGATCGTCGGTGACCACGGCCTCGACGTTGGCCGGCGCGGTGATGCGGACGCGCGGGGTCGGGTGCAGCAGGCGCACGGCATTGGCGAAGAGCTTCCGCGCCTCGACGATGTGATGCTCGCTGGCGGTGGCGAAGTCCGGCGAGCCGGCAAAGGTCAGCACCGTGCCCTGGCCCACGGAGTTGATCAGCACGGCGGGGCCAGCGACCTGTCGCGCGCTCAGCGGCCAGTCGGGGTTGTAGCCTTCGGGGTTGGCGAGGGAAGCGCGGTGCGAATCCAGCAACTCACCGACAGGTGCGCCCGTGGTGGGTTCGTAAATCGTCGCCGGCCCGCGGACGAGCAAGGGCCAGTCCGCCGAAATCCCCCGATGCAAGGCCTGGGCGCTGGTGGCTTTTCGTGCTGGAGTCGCACTCGATCCGCCATCGATTCGGAAAGAAGGCGCCGTGCCAGTTGTCGCGAGATCGGTCGAGGAGAATCGCATCCAGTTGTCCGATCCCGCCAAGCGCCCTTTCACCCTCGCCCCGATCAAGCCTTCCAGAGTTGACGCCGCCAGTGGCCTGCCCATCCGGTCGAACTGTCCGCTGTGACCGGTGATGAGCAGCTTGCCACCCGCTTCGACATAGCGACGGAAGACTTCCGCCTCGCGCTCGGACATAATGGCCGCGTTAGGCAGGCAAACGACCGGGAATTGCCGAAGCGCGTCAAGGGTCAGGGCTTCATCGAAAACAAAGCCGAACCCAAGGTGCTCATAGACGCAGGCCTTGTGGGCGCCTTGCACGCTTTGGTAGTAGGTCGCGGGCTTGTCGCGGCCGATCCAGTCCCGGGTGCGGGCGCTGAAGTAGATGCCCACTTCGCGCACAGACTGATGGCCGAACTGCGCCCGCTTCGCCCGCGCCTCGCCGAGCAGTTCGCCGATGCGCGCATAGGCCACGGGATCGAGCCAGCCATCGTAGGCGGTCTTGTCAATCATCGTCACGAACGCGCCGTGGGCGAGGAGCGTGAACATCTCCCAGCGCATGTCCTGCAACGGGCGCGTGGTCTGGTCGTGATACATCCGGACGCCGCGCTGGACGGCGACCTGGAAGGGCTTGCCCGGCGTGGCGGCGCGATACCACGCGGCGTTGAAGCTGGCGGTCAGCGCGCCGAACGCCCAAAGGCCCGCCTCGCCGGTGACGAAGTCGCCGTTGCCCGCGTGAACGACGGGTGTCTGACCGACCTCCCACGAGAAGGGCGGGTTGCCGTGGTAGTTGAAGTCCACCGTCGCGCGCGGGTCGAGCGAGCGGACATGGTCGGTGAGCATCTTCTCGAAGCGGTCGCTGGTGGCGTAGCGGAATTGCAGCATCCGGTCCCAATCCTCGTCCTCCCAGTTAATGTCCTTCGGCAGAGGGCGGCCATATTCGGCCTGGAAAAGACTTTGGCAATGCTCGCACCAGCAGCCGATGGGCGGGCCGAAGCCTTGATCCACCATGTCGAGATGAAAGCCGGCGATGCCATAGCTGAGCATTTCGGCGAGAAGGGCTTTGACGACATTCGTGTAGGGCGTGTTGAAGCAGACGAGGTGGTTGATCGGCTCGCCGTTGGCTTGGCGCGCCTTCCACTCCGGGTGTTGGCGCAGTTCGTAGGCCGGATACTGGAGCTGGCAGTAGGCGATGATGGGCAGGCCAAGCTTGCGGCCCTCCTCGACCGCCTCGCGCAGCACGTCGCGGTCGAGCTGGCCGGGCGGCCGGGGTAGGAGCTTAGAATCGTGAAACGTGAACTCGCCGTCGCGCACCCAGAGGACGAGATACTCGGCGTTGGCGGCGGCCGCACGGCGGACGATGTCGCGCCCGTTGAAGTTGGCAGCGTAATCGGGGGCGTGCTTGCCACCCGCGAACTGGGCGCCGGTAGGTCCGACTTCCATGCCCACCAAGGCACGGGTGAACCAAGGCACTTCGCTCGCGGACAAGTGGCCAGCGAGCACGGTCGTGAAGAACAGCAAGAGCAGTTGTAGTCGGGGCTGCCGGGATTCCGTTCGGCCAGT
The DNA here is from genome assembly GCA_964548925.1 of uncultured Verrucomicrobiota bacterium. Classification (GTDB taxonomy): domain Bacteria; phylum Verrucomicrobiota; class Verrucomicrobiia; order Limisphaerales; family MWDV01; genus MWDV01. The sequence continues at coordinate 22,572 of CAZJTM010000074.1, forward strand.
TCGTGCGGGGGAGCATTGAGATGTCACGGGGGGAGTCAGCTTAAGCAGTTGTGGGTGTCAATTCGCTGTCGGCAAACGCAGGGAGCGATGGATCAGTGCTGCGGCGAATGATGAGCTGGGTGGGCAACCACTCATGAGGGACGGCCCGGCGCGGTTTTTCGCGCAGACGTTGGAAGACCTCGAAGGCGCGTTGCCCCATTTCCACCATGGGATAGTGAATCGTGGTCAGGCCCGGGTCCATGGCGACCGCCAAGGGATCGTTGGAAAAACCTGCCACCGCGATGTCTTCCGGGATGCGCCGTCCGCGTGATTTGAATCCGGCCATGGCACCAAACGCAATCATGTCATCGCCACAAAACACCGCGGTGAAGCCCGCTTGCTCATCGAGCAAGCGGATGGCGGCGGCGAAACCGTGTTGCAAGGAATACGCGCCGTTGAGGATGTGGGTATCCGGGCACGGGAGGCGATGGCGTCGCATGAAGGCCCGGAACGCCTCGTTGCGCAAGGTGGTGTTGCGATTGTTCGGGTCGCCGCTGATGAACCGGATTTCGCGATGGCCGAGCGCGAACAGGTGTTCGAGGGCGAGGTCGGTGCTGCCGGCATTGTCAATCAAGACGGTGGGCAGGGCTTTCGACTCCGGTGGTTTGTCCACCACGATCACCGGGGTGCCGGCGCGATAAATCTGGAGCAGTTGCTCCTCCGCCACGCCAAACCCGCAATAGATGATCCCCTCGACCTCTTCATGCACCAGCAACTCCAGGGCCCGCGGTTCATTGGCGGCGTTGTCGTGCAAATCCGAGATCAGGATGTTGTAACCGGCAGCGGCCGCCGCCGTAGCCAGACCATGCACCAATCGGGCGGGGAATCGGTTCGAGATGTTGTCCGCCACAAAGCCGACGACGGAGGTTCGCCCGCGCTTGAGTTTGCGGGCGGTGCTGCTGGGAGTGTAGTTCAGGGCAGCCACCGCGGCGCGCACGCGCTGCTCCACTGCCTCCGAGACGCGGCGTTTCTGGTTGATCACGTACGAAACCGTGGCGGTGGACACCCCGGCCCGCCGTGCAACATCGTGGATGGTGGCCATGTGCTTGTGAGGTGGAGTCTGCGCAAAGGCCGGCGAGAATCAAGGGCAGGCTCAGTACGTGCCTGGCGACTATGGGAATCAGAAGGTTTGCTCGCTGCTTCCGCAGACCCCCGCCGGGGCTTGTTTCCATCCCCGGCGGGCTGAACCGCTACAATTCGCTCGCCTTCGGTTTATTGGTGAACCAGCACCCGATAAAACTTCTGCCCGCTGGGAGTGATCGTGTGGGGGGACGTTGCCGCGAATGGCAGCCAAGGCCCGGTAACACTTGAGGCTTCCAGCAAGGTGCCGAATGGCCAAGCCAACTGGATGTTCCCGTTGGGAAGCCGGGTGATCGTCAGGGTTGGATCGGCAGGAGCGGTGTTCCACGTCAGCACGCCAATGCCCGCTGACCAGGCACCGTCTTGCATTGAACCGTGTTGTTTGGCCAGGGCGTTTTCACCCCAGCCGAGGTTGTTGAAACCCCGATTCACGTCCGTGGTGGTCCATAGGTCACCGTCCAGTTTCGTGACCACCCGCACCACGTCCAGCGCGGGAAGGTATTGGGCGCTCCAACTGAAGGTATGTGGCGATTCCTTGTCAATCGCCTTGAAGAAGTTCGGGTCGGTAGCCGGATCGCTCATGTTAAAACTGTTGTAGATATAGACCTGCCCCTCCGGCGCGGAAGCACCCGCAGTGTTGGGGTTGTACTCCCACTTGTTCCAGTCGGAGTGGCCGCCCGGTCGCCAACCGTCGCTGTGGGTGGTTTTCTTGTCCGAGACATAGAGGCTCGCAAAGGCGTTCAGGCCATTGGCGTAAACCCCGTTGACCCAGAGGAGGCGCACCCGGCCGAGGCTGTCGGCAGCGAGACCGTTGGTGAAATACTCGACGAAGAAAGTCAGCGATCCGGACAGCTTCTCGTTGGCCGCGAGTGGCCCTGACCAGTCAAAGGCGTTATTGCGCCAGCCCGATGCTGGGGACATGCCAACCCAAAGCACCGGAGAGTCATTCCAGACGCCATACCATCCCGCAGGCTCGGTGTAGCTGTTTGTCCCACCCACGTAGAGCGGCGGGAAATACTTCTCCTGCTGGTTCTCTCCGACATTCTGACGCCCATTCCACCAGTAGTTCTTGGTGTCGGACGACGCCGTGGTCGTCGTGGTCGTCCAGTTGACCTGCGTGAACTCAGCCTCCCATGTTCCTTGCATCGAGCCGTGCTGTTTGGCCAGGGCGTTTTCGAGCCAGCCCAGGTTGTTAAACTTCCGGTCAATGAATGTGGTGGTCCAGTAAACGCCATCCAACGCGGTGTCCACCTGCACCGCCCCGCAACTGGGCAGGTAGCGAGCCGTCCAACTGAAAACGTGATCGGTGCCCTTGGCTACTGGCCGGTAGAAATCCGTGTTCGTCGCCGGATCGCTCATGTTGAAGCTGTTGTAAACGTAAACCATGCCCTCGGGGGCGTAGGCCCCGGCTGTGTCCGGATTGAATTCCCATTTGCCCCATTCCGAAGTCGCCGTTTGATTCTGGATGTCCGGCTTCCACCCTTGGCTTCGGGTCATCCACTTGTCCGAACCATAGAGGCTGGCAAAGGCATTCAGCCCGTTGGCAAACGGCGCGTTGAACCAAAAGAGCCGCACCCGCCCCAGGCTGCCAGCGTCCGGACCGTTGGAGTAGGCATTGATCCGGAAGGTGACCGACCCGGAAACGGTTTCATTGTTCGCCAGCGGCCCGACCCAATCGAATTGGTTGCCAATCCACCCATTGGCGCCCGGACTGGAAACCTTCAACCGGCCATTGACCATGGCATACGTTCCGCCAGCATTGGGATAGTTGTTCTCGCCGCCGAGATATATGGCCGGAAGACTGTTCGAGGAACCGTTCCACGCGTAGTTGCGCGTGCCAAAGGAAGGTGGCTCAGGTGCCGGAATCACCGGGTGGGTTAGCCCGACTTCCGCTACTGGAGGCTGGCTTTGACTATTTTCGGGGGGAGGCC
>CAZJTM010000075.1:0-25392 GCA_964548925.1 uncultured Verrucomicrobiota bacterium
CACGCCGTTTCTTTGATTGCCATTATGTAGCGTTATTTATGCGCTCCTGTATAGTACCCGCCTCGTGTTGAAGCAAAGTGGGGCGACCGGTGTCAGAACCAGTCGCCCCGTTCCCGTCTGGCGGAGGTGACGTTAGTTGCTCACAGCCCGGTAGAACTTCTTTTCTCCAGTCGTGGTAACGGGATAGGGCGAAGTGGCCCCAGCCACATTGTTCCAGCCTCCGTCGAGCGACGAAGCTTCCTGCAGCTTGCCTTGGAAGACGATCTGCCACTGACTGCCGGACTTCACGATTTGGAGCGTGGGCGGCGGGCCGGCATAGCCGGCTCCGATCGGCGTCGTGTCCAGAACACCCGTCTTGCTGAGATAGAAGTCGTCGAACAACACCTCTCCGGACAAGCTGTTCCCAAAGAGGTAGAGCTTGTTGATGTTGTCATCGGGATAACGGGTGGTGAATTCGTCGAAGGTGTTCAGCAACCGGTCACTGGGCACATTCTCAAAGAGCGTCGTGCGGGTAGGATCGCCTTCCTTCTGGATGTGGACCGAGAAGAGGTCCTCTTCATCGGGGATCACCCGCTCGCCAGGCAAGTTCACCATCGCCACGTTGGTGACATCTATCCACACCTTGTAAACCTCATTCGAGGCAAGGCTGTTCGGATCGTACACGTAACTCCCGCCGGTGCTGACGCCCAACCACCAAGCGCTATCGTCAAACGACCACCGTGGGAAGGCCAGCGGCCCGGCATTTCTTTGGCTGCTAAATTGGTAGTAGAAATTACCCACCCGCTCGGTCAGTCCCACACCGTGCAGGACGGACTGCCCGGGATTGCCTTGGAGGGTCATGCGGAAGAACAGCGTCCGGGCTTGGCCGGCCGTCACGGACAAGCCGTTCAGCAACAAATAGGCGCCGCCGCCGTTGCTTACGTCGTTGGCGTAGATGGCGGCCTGACGATTCTGGTTCGCGGGCTGCACCACAAAAGCCGTGTTCGCCGCCATCGCAGAATTCCACGTTCCATTCGTGCCCAGAACCCCGGGGTTGTAGAAGTCGAAGTTGTCCAGCAGGCTCCAGCCTGCTGCCACCCCTTTGACCGCGCCCACCGTGACACTCTTGCTGACGGTTTCAACGCCGCGTGTGATCGTGAGTGTGTAGGTGGTGGTGTTGGTCACGGTAACCGTTTTGTTGGTCGAACCGTTGGCCGCAACGGTCATGGCCTTCACATCGCCAATCCCGCTGATCGTCGCCGTGGCGATGCTCGGCGGCACGCTCCAGCGCAACACGGTGGAATCCCCGCTGGCAACTGCGGCGAGGTCTGCTGTGAACGAGGCGATGGCCAGCGGCGGAAGGCTGCTGGGTGGGTTAGTGATGTATCCGGTCTGGATCAAGGCGATTTCCTCGGGGGACAACACCCGATTCCAATACACGATCTCGTCCAAGGCGCCGCCAGACGGGGGGCCGCCCAGCGTCGCCCGTGGGTTGATGGCGAATCCCAACGAGTCCGGCTGCAACGCCACGCTTGGCCGGGGAACAGCAGGATACAAGACGCCGTCAATGTAAATCTGCGCTGACAGCGCTCCGCCGCCGACGTCGTGCTGAGAATAGATCACATTATGCCAAGTATCGTCGAAGAGGGAAGTGCCCAAGGTTATGTCGCTCAACACGGCTCCGGTGGAGGTACGGATATAAAGGCGGCCCGAGGCACTGCCGACACACCCAACCCCCAGGAACGTGCTGCCGTCCAACGATGACGCCTCGGCGAAGATGAAACCGCTGACGGGCGGACTCTTCATCCAGAAGGAATACGTGAAATTGGTGCGACGCACCCCGGGCATGGCATCTCCAGAGGCGAACACCTTTCTGCCGTATTGGGGCACCAGCCGGTCGAACTGCAACGCGTTGCCCCACTTGCCCTCCACAATGTTCGTTTCCCCCATGCCGCCGAACAACGGCATGTCGTACGCGCTCACGAGATCGGGTGTGTAGCCCGCAACCATGGCATCACAGGGATAGTAGGCGATGATACCATTTGTGAGATTCGGCGCGCCAAAGGGCTTGACTGTGATCTGCGCGACGGCGCTGGTGGCGCTGCCACCGGCATTGCTGAAAACAAGTTGGTACAGGCCGTTGTCGTCGGGCGTCAGGTTCGCCAACGTCAGGGAATTCGCATCAGGGCCGGGATAATTCGTGCCGTCCTTCAACCATTGATAGGAAAACGGGCGAGTCCCAATGCAGAGTCCGGAGAGTGTGTAACTATCCCCTTCCAACAGATTGGTCGCGCCGATAGGGTTGACCGTCACAACCGGCTTAAAGGCCGGAATCGGCGTGGCGATGCTGTTCGTCATCACTTCCTGAATCTCACCCTGGCTCAAGGGGCGGGCCCAAAGGGCCACATCGTCCACAAGACCGGCGAACGGCACGGCCACAGTGTTCCGGACCAGGGCGCCGATGCCAATTTGATCGAACGCGGCGGCGTTCTGTGCATACGTGAAGGTGTTCGTATAGACAGACTCACCATCCACATACGCAACGAACTGGCCGGTGTTGATGTCGTAGGTGTAGGCGATGTGATGCCAGGTGCCGTCCAAAGTGTTCGTGGCGCTGGTTGTGTTGACTTTCACCGAACCACCAGAATCGCGAATGAAGTACCGGGTTTTCGCCGCCCCGTCCGATTCCATCGCAAACCGCCACTGCGTGGAACTGCCAGACGTCGTCTCTGCGAAGAAAGTGGATTGATTTGCCTGCCCGCTGGGGCCGTTCACCCAGACGCAGTACGTCCAACTGCCCTGTTTGGCCACCGGCAGGCCGGTGTCGCCGAACGGAAGCAGGTAGAGATAGTCGGTGGTTGTGCCGCTAAACGCGACCGCGTTGCCATGACGGCCGGGAGCCGTCGCGTTGCCGCTGTCCATCAGCGGTCCCGTCAGGTCGTTGCCGGCAACGACATCGGGTGTGGTCATCGGATTCGAACCGGTGAGCGTGTTCATCGGCCAATACGCCACCAGGCCTTCGCGCACGTCGGCGAGGAGGGTTGAGGCGGCCAGCAGAGAGGCCGCCGTTGTTACGAGCAGGGCATTTCTTTTCATAGGACTTGAGGGGTTGGAGGTTTGGATTGGGAGAGCATCGGGGTCGCACGCGGCGGTTACGGGCCGGTGCGGTTGTCATCGAAGGAGATGTTGTACTCGTTCAGATAGTTCCTGGCGGCAACCCAGCCGGCGTGACCGTCGCAATAGATCACATTCAAGCCGGCATCCCCGTGATTATCTGTTTTGTCGGGATAATTGTTGCGGCTGCCCGGCAGCGAGGGAAACTGGTCGTCCGCATCGTGAATCAACCAAATGCGCGTGGGGCCGGGCCGCAGGCCGAGGTTCGCCTTGTTGATTGTCAGGGTGAAACTGTTAATCGCTTTCTCGGACTTCTTCTGTCCGGCGGCGGACATGCAGCCGTCCACCTCGTAGCTGATACCCCGGCCTGCCAGACGACCGTTCGGGCAGTTGTCCAGCAGGTCTTTCACGTACTGGCGTCCGCTGGCGTAAACGACCAATTCGTTCGTGACCGTATTCTGGGTGCTGGGGCATACGAAACTCTTCAAATTCGGCGCATACGCGGGAAACAGAAAATTCACGTCGTCGTCATCGCAGGTGCGTTGCCCCCGCATCCCGATCGTATCGCCAACCACATCGCCGTTGGAATCGTCCGCATAGAGCATGGTGCTCAGCCCGATTTGTTTTAGGTTGTTTAGGCAGCCCACCTTTTTCGCCTTGTCCTTCGCCTTGGACAACGCAGGCAGGAGCATCCCCGCAAGAATCGCGATGATCGCGATCACGACCAGCAGTTCGATCAGGGTAAAACCACTCAGTTGAAGGCGGCGGGCGACACTTGACTTGGCCTGAAACATTCTTGAGCCGTGCTAGTTTTGCCGGGAATTCTACCGCACTGCTGGCGTCGCGCCATTGTCCGAAAGGATAAGGAGCGGTTTGGGCCCACACCGCCCTGGTTGGAATGCCAGCCCGCTACTCCAGATGCACCAGGCCGCGCTGAACCGCAATAGCGACCAGTTCGGTGCGGTCCGCCGCGCCGAGTTTCGCAATGAGACTGCGCACATGCGCCTTGGCAGTGAACTCGGTGACTTTGAGGATGCGCGCAATATCCTTGTTCGTCAGTCCTTTGACCACGAAGGGCAATACTTCCCGCTCCCGGTCGGTCAGCTCACCAAATGTCGCCCGTTCCTCCAGACGCTTTTGCACCTGCGGTGGGATGTAACGCTTCCCGAGCGCCGCCGCCTCAATGGCGCGGAGCAGCTCTGGTCCAGGGACACTCTTCAGAAGATATCCGCATGCCCCCGCCTCCAGCGCGCGGTGGATGTCTTCGTCACCGTCAAAGGTCGTCAGCATCAACACCCGCGCCGCCGGAAACTCCCTTCGAATCTGGCGCAGGGCTTCGATACCGGTTTGATCGGGCAAGCGCAGATCCATCAGCGTCATGCCCGGCTCGTGCCGGCGGAATTCCGTCAGCGCCGTGGCGGCGTCCTCCGCCTCCGCCACCACTTGGAAATCCCGGCGCAAACTCAGCACCGCCTTCAGCCCGGCGCGGAACACAAAATGATCATCCACGATCAGCAGCGTCAGGGGTGGTTGAAAAGCAGTCATGGGGTCAACTTTCCTGAAGACTCGAAGCCGGTACGGCCACGTGCAGGCGAGTCCCCTGCCCCGCTTTGGAATCCAGTGCCAACTCCGCCCCCAGCGCTCCGGCGCGTTCCCTCAAACCGCGCAGGCCGAAATGACCATTGTGCGCGGGCGCAGATGGATCGAACCCGCAACCATCATCATTCACCGTCAATGCGACCGTGTCCGGCTTGAAGCTCAGCACAATCTCAATCTTGCGGGCCTGGGCGTGTTTCAACGCGTTGGTCACGCCTTCCTGTGCGATGCGGAAAAGATGGCTGGCCACCCCGGGTGGCACATGCGTTGGCTCCCCCTCGCACCGCACCTCGACCTTGGGCCCTTGGGTGTCGGCCAGGGCCTTTCCCAATTGCTGCAAAGCCTCGGGCAGGGTGGCTTCTTCCAGTTTTACGGAGCGCAGATTCCAAACCGAACGGCGCACCTCGGCCTGACTTTCTCGCAACTGGTGCGTGGCCGCATCCAGAAGACGCTGCGATTCGTCCGGTTGCCCGTGGAAGAACCCTTTGGCCGCATCCAGTTGCAGGGCCACGCTGGCGATCGTTTGTTCCAAGGTGTCATGGAGTTCCCGTGCCATGCGCGTGCGCTCGGCGGTCAGCAGGGCGAAGTCGGCCTCCGCCGCATGCCGGGCGGCGAGTTCCTCCTGCCATTCGCCGGTGCGCACTGAATAGCGCCGGGCCAGTTCGTCCCGGGCCGCCCGGAGTTGCTCGCGCGCCTCGTGCAGCGCCGCGTTCTTGCGCGCCAGCACGGCCACCGCCAACGTGGTCAGGCCCAGCAAGAGCAACGCACCGACCAGGGAAGCAAGCACTGTGCGCGTGATCTGTGGTGAGGTCCACCACGGCGCCGCGCGCACCAACTCCACGTCCGAAAGCATCCGCGTGTGCAGGCGCAGTTCGCGGGGAAAAGGGAACATTGTGGGGCGTTGGCTGGGGCGGACGAAGGGTTCCGCAATGCCGGTCACCGCGAGTTGCGCCCCCTCACGCAGCCAGTTCGGCAAGGCGCCTTCCGTCGCTGGCAACCAGGCCTCAAACTCGGCATTGCCCTCTTGCAGATTCAAGACCCAGCTTCCCTCGCCCGGACGCGGGGGGCCGCACAGTACGCCGGTGATGCGCTGCAACTCGCACGGATTCCGCAATGCCTCCGCCACGGAGCGGCGAGTCGGAAGGGGCGGCGCGCCTGGGCCCAGTCTCCTCACGAGGGCTTTCGTCAGCCAGAGAGCGTGGTCGCGCATTTCTGGAAATCCAAACAGTTCCACGTCGTCTCCCGCCGACAAATTGATTGTTTCCGGCGATTCGACAAACAGGCCGCTGGTGGCGTCGCGCACCGTCAGCCGGCCGCCCCCGTGGCGACCGAGCAAACGCCCCCGCACCCGCACCCGGTGCTGCGGAAACCCATCCGGGGAATAGTGAAACAGCGAGTGAATGGTCACTACGGGCAACTCCTCGACCGGACGGGCCGGCCGGACCACTTCAACATCGGCCTCGGACGCCGCCGCAACAATGGGCGCAAGGAGTTGCCGTTGCCAGCTAAACACCCCGCCGGCAATGCCCCGCACCAGAATTTCGGCATCCACCAGGTTCGTGCTTGCGGTACAATGTTCGCTGATGCGCACCAACAAATCACTCCCCTCGCAACGCAACTCCATCGCCAGATGAGTCGGCGAACCGCTCGAACGCCGCGCCGGGACCGCCGAGCGCACGATGCCACGCACCTCCACCCGGCGCGAATCATAGCGGCCCGTGGCCAAGGCCCCCGCACTGACGCGCTCCGCCCGTGGCAATTCGCCAGGGCCCAGCAACTCCAGGCGGCGCAGGAGCACGATCGGGGCGTAATCGCCCGAGCCCGTTTCGCCTTCGAGCACAACGCGGTCGCCGACGGTCACGTCCGGCTTGAGTCGCTCCAGACTGACATACACTCCGTCGGTCGCGTCCTGGAAGGACATGCCGTCGCTCAGCCGCGGGTGGTAGTGCGTGACCACGCCCTCCAGGCGAACGGGCAGGTTTTGGCGAGCCAATTCTGGCGAAAGCGCGTGGACCTGTGCCGCGTTTGTGAGGACGACTGGGTTGGCCGGCTCTGCCGCAAGTTGCGCGAGCGCCAGGCTGGGCGCGCACGTCAGCACCAGACCTGTCCAGACCCCGGCCCCGCAAGCGCGGACGGTTGGCAAGACAAGACTGAACGGCATGGTTGTTGCGTTGGCCGGAACCGGCATTGCCCCCAGCCTACACCCACGGCCTCCCTGTGAAAACTAGCCAATCGGACAACCCGTCCACCCAAAGGCGGTGGCGCATCCCGGCGGCAATCCCGGCGGATGGTGGCGGCGCGTTCACCTGCCGCCCGTTGTCCCCTCGATCACCAGCAGGTTTTTGATGTGGCCGTCGGCGTAAAGGTAGTTCACGCCTTTTTTCTCGCCGCGGGCCTTGTGGAACGCTTCCTTGTCGAAGAACACCGGGATTTGCGTCGAACCCAGTTGAAGGTTGAAGATGTCCGGGCTGTCGGCCTTCTGGCCATTGAGCAGGCTGTTCCAGGCGTAACTGGACCCGGTTTGCTCGTAGATCTGTTGCTTGTCCGAGGGACAACGCAGGACCCTCACATTGCCAAGCTGGTTGGAGAGCACTGTCTCCACACTGGGAAAGGCATTGGTGGGCGGCGCATTCGTGCCAAGCGGGCGGTCACGCATGATCGGCAGCCGGTTGTTGTTTTCGTCCACGTAAAGCTGCAAGGCGATGCCGAGCTGCCGCAAATTGTTAACACAATCAATCGCCCGCGCCTGCTCCTTGGCTTTGCCCAGCGTCGGCATCAGCAGCGCCGCCAGCAGACTGATGATGGCGATCACCACAAGCAGTTCGATTAGGGTAAACGCCCCGGCCGGCACCCCTTCGGACTCCGGACTTCGGACTTCAGACATCCGGTTCATCGTCCGCGCGGGCCGCGCATGAACCGCCCGCTTTGCATCTGCCGCTGCAATTCCTCCAACAGCGGCGCGAGTTCCGCCTTGGATTGCGCGGAACTCTGACTGTAGAAAGTCTTCAACCCGATCGCCGCGATCTTCTTCTGCAGGTCCTCACTGACCGGCGGCGCATTGGTGCCGCCCATCGCCGTGCGCCCGTCAACCGAACGCTGCTGGGCTTCGCGCAACTGCTTCAAGGCTTCGTCCACCGCGCGCTTGCGCCGCTCCTCGGGCATTTCCTCAAAGGCGGCGATCATCCGCTTGAAGCCCGTGGGCATCGTGGCCTCGATGAACTGCCCCTTCTCCTCCTCCGTCATTTCACTGAACCAATCCCGCCACGTGCCTTCCACGCGGCTCCGCCGCCGCTCGTCAAAGCTCAACGCGTTCAACTGGTCGGCCAACCTCTGAATGGCCCGGGCCCGCTCCGCGGCACTCAACTTGGACAAATCCACCGAGTTGACGTAGGCCTGAACCTTCTCCACCGTGACCTTCGAGCGCGACGCCAGCGTGTAGCCTCCCCACACCAGCGCCCAGACCACCGCCAGCGTGCCCACTGCCACCCAAATTGCCCGTCGTCTTCCTGCCATGTTGGAAGGATACCAGAGTCACTCTGAACCCGCCAGAGGCCGGCTCCAGGTGGTTCGCCTGCATCCACACTGGAGAGTGTAGCGTGGTTTCCTCACCCGGCCACTCAAAAGCGGCTCTTCCAGGACCCCGTGGCGGCGGCCCGAGTCCTTGAATCTCAAGGCACGTTGTGAACCGGTCACGCTCATGCTTCCATCAGTCAAGACACGATTCCCTCGAATTGACACAAACCAGCTTCCCTTCGGTGCATTCGTGCGATTCGTGTCCGAGCCTGAGTCCCTGCCTCGCCGAGTCTTGAACATGGCTCGAAAGAACGCGCGGCCAGGAGCACGGTTGGGATCTGACGCGTTCCGAAATCGAACTTGCGTTGAAAATGGCGGGCACTAGCTTCGTCGCGTGTCTTCGACGCCACACACACCAAAGTCAGCCGCCGGTGAAGGTGCAATCGCCCCCGGCGCCTCATCGGCTTCCGCAGCCTTAAGGCATCCCGACGAATTCGTCCGCCGCCATTTGGGCCCCGGTCGCGCCGAGCAACAGGCCATGCTCAACACCCTGGGCTTCGACCGCCTGAGCGCGCTCGCCGACGCCGCCGTGCCGGCCAGTATTCGGCTCACCCGTCCGCTGGATTTACCTCCGGCGCGCAGTGAATCTGAGGCGTTGCGCGACCTCCGCGCCATCGCCAGTCAGAACCGAGTGTTTCGCTCCTTCATCGGGCAAGGTTACTACGACTGCATCACGCCGCCGGTAATTCAGCGCAACATTCTGGAGAATCCGGGTTGGTACACGCAGTACACGCCCTACCAATCCGAGATTTCGCAAGGCCGGCTCGAAGGCTTGCTGAACTTTCAGACAATGGTGTGCGATCTCACGGCGCTGGAGATTTCCAACGCGTCGTTGCTCGACGAAGCCACCGCCGCCGCCGAAGCGATGATGATGTGCCATCGCCTGAAGGGAGCGGAAGGCCGAAACCGGTTCTTCGCCGCCCAAGATTGCCACCCGCAGACGCTCGCCGTGCTCCGCACGCGCGCCCGTGCTCTGGGTTTGGAAGTGGTGGAAGGCCGCCATCAGGATTTCGTCGCCGACACCACGTTCTGCGGCGCGCTCGTGCAGTATCCCGCGACTGATGGCGCGGTTCACGATTACGCGGGTCTTGCCGAACGAGTCCATGCGGCGGGCGCGCTGGTCGTGGTTGCGACGGATTTGCTGGCGCTCACGTTGTTCAAGCCGCCGGGCGAATTCGGCGCGGACATCGCGGTGGGCAGCGCCCAGCGATTTGGTGTGCCGATGGGATTTGGCGGTCCGCACGCCGCTTTCTTCGCCACGCGTGACGCCTACAAACGGCAGATGCCCGGGCGGTTGGTGGGAGTGTCCAAGGACTCGCGCGGCCAACCGGCGCTGCGCCTGGCGCTCGGCACGCGCGAGCAGCACATCCGCCGTGAGAAAGCCACCAGCAACATCTGCACGGCGCAGGCGTTGCTGGCCAACATGGCCATGGCCTACGCCGTCTATCACGGGCCAGACGGCCTCCGGCGAATCGCGCTCCGCATTCACACCCTGACGTGCGCGCTGGCGGCGGGTCTGGAGAAGCTCGGCTGCGAGGTAGGACAGGCTTCCAGCCTGTCTCCATCTTCAAGCCCCAGTCCCCGGATCGGACAAATGAGTCAGGCGCGAAGCCTGACCTGCTTCGACACGCTTACCCTCCGCCTGCCCCCGGCGCGTGTCGCGGAGGTATTGAAGTTGGCGGAAGCGCATCGCATGAACTTCCGCATCGTGGACGAAGCCACGCTGGGCATTTCCCTCGACGAAACCACCGGCGAATCCGACGTGGCGGAGATCTGGCAGGTGTTCAATGGCGACCAGCCGGCGCCCTTCACCGTCCAGGAGTTGACGCCTGACCCTTCGCGCTTCGCCCTTCGCGCTTCGCCCTTCCTCCAGCACCCTGTTTTCAACTCATACCACAGCGAAACCGAGATGCTCCGCTATCTCAAGCGGCTCGAAGCGCGCGACCTGTCGTTGTGCCAAACGATGATTCCGCTGGGCTCCTGCACCATGAAGCTCAACGCCGCGAGCGAGATGTTCCCGATTTCGTGGCCCGAATTCGCGAAGCTGCATCCGTTTGCGCCTGCCGGTCAAACGCGCGGCTATCGCCTTCTGTTCGCGCAATTGGAGCAGTGGCTGGCCGAGATCACCGGCTTCGCGGCCGTGTCATTGCAGCCGAACGCCGGTTCTCAGGGCGAGTACGCCGGCTTGCTGACCGTCCGGGCATGGCAGGCCAGCCGCGGCCAGAGTCATCGCGACATCTGCCTGATCCCGGCTTCCGCGCACGGCACCAACCCCGCCAGCGCCGTGATGGCCGGCTTGCGCGTAGTAGCCGTGGCCTGTGATTCGCAAGGCAACATTGACCTGTCCGACTTGTCCGCAAAAGCCCGCACTCATCAAGACACCCTCGCCTGCTTGATGGTCACGTATCCGTCCACACATGGCGTCTTCGAGACGACGATCAAGGAGATTTGCCGCGTCGTCCACGAACACGGCGGGCAGGTCTATATGGACGGGGCGAACATGAACGCGCAAGTCGGCCTTTGCCGGCCGGGCGATATCGGGGCGGATGTGTGCCACTTGAATCTGCACAAGACCTTTGCCATCCCGCACGGCGGCGGCGGGCCGGGGGTCGGGCCGATTGGCGTCGCCGCGCATCTCGTCGAGTTCCTGCCCGGCCATCCGAGCGTTTCGGCGAAGTCCGAAATCCGAAATCCGAAGTCCGCAGCCGGTCCGGTCAGCGCCGCGCCGTGGGGCAGCGCGAGCATTCTGCCCATTTCGTGGATGTACATCGCCATGATGGGGAGCGCGGGCCTGACTGAGGCCACCCAGGTCGCCATCTTGAACGCAAACTACATCTCCAAACGATTGGAGAAACACTTCCCGACGCTTTACAAAGGCTCGGGAGGACTGGTCGCCCATGAGTGCATTCTCGATCTGCGACCCTTCCGCAAGACGACCGCCGAGGACGTGGCGAAGCGGCTGATGGATTTCGGCTTTCACGCGCCGACGCTCTCCTGGCCCGTGGCCGGCACGCTTATGGTCGAGCCGACCGAAAGTGAGTCGAAAGCCGAGTTGGACCGTTTTTGCGAGGCAATGATTGCCATTCACGGCGAGATGCAGGCGGTCGAGTCCGGGCAAATGGATGCGTTGAACAACCCGCTCAAGAACGCGCCGCACCCGGCGGATACGGTGGCGGCGGACGAGTGGTCGCGGCCCTATTCACGCGAGCAGGCGGCGTTTCCCGTGCCGGCCCTGCGCACGCACAAAACCTGGCCGGCCGTCGGGCGTGTGGACAATGTATTTGGCGACCGCAATCCGGTCTGCTCGTGCGCAGGAATGCAGGACTACGCCGCGTGACAATGCCGTTGAATCTGATAGATTGTCACCGAATGAAATCAGCGCCGACATATAGTTTCCCGCCGGAGGTTCCCATCTGGGTTGACCCGGAGCGATTGAGCGGTGCGCCCTGTTTCAAAGGCACGCGCGTGCCAGTGGACAGCCTGTTCAACAATCTCGAAAGTGGGCTAAGCTTGGACGAATACCTGGACTGCTTTCCCGACGTGACGCGTGAGCAGGCCATTGCCGTGCTGGAATACGCCCACAAGACGGCGCTCAAAGCGGCATGAAAGTTTTGCTGGATGCCTGTGTCCCGCGTCCGTTGCGTCAGTTTCTCCCCAACCATACCGTCCGCACCGCGCAGGAAATGGGTTGGGGACAACTGAAGAACGGTGATTTGCTTCAAGTCGTCGAAGCACAGTTTGACGTGCTTCTCACCAGCGATCAAAACCTCAAGCACCAACAGAAGGTTGCCGGTCGCAGGCTTGCGGTTCTGGTTTTGCCCACCAACGACTGGCCAACGATTCGCGCGAAGAGCAACGAGATCGCGGCGAAAGTCGGCGGACTGAAGCGTGGAGACTTCCTTGATTTGAATTGGGATTGATTCGCCCCATCAGCGGAACATGGAATTGCCCCAGCCTGCGCACAGAGCATGCCTTTCAGGTCGGGAGCCTGCTTGCCCCCATGTTTGCGCGCCACGCCGCCCGGGCGGAGGAGGTCTCTGGCGAGCGCGTGCCGGGCTGCCCGGTGGGGTGCTGCGGGACGTTGAAGATTATGCAGCCAACAGTTGAGCCGGGACGGCGGGCATGCTAAGTAACGCCGCGCACATTGAGCCGAAACGAACCTTGCGATGAAAATCACGGACATCCTGCTCGCGGAACACATCGTGTTCCACCAAATCTTCGACCATCTCGAGCGCGAGCTGCCCAACATGAAGACCGCCGCGGAGGTGAGGACGCTGGCTGCCCTGCTGGAGAGCCTGCTCCGCGACCACTCGCACACGGAGGATGAACTCGTGCTCGCACCCTTGGAGCATTGCCTGGAACAGATCGGGCAGCGGGACAGCTTTGAGCACGAGCATCATGAGATTGACGGCAGCCTGCTGCGGATCCGGGACGCCAAACAGGTGGCCGAGGCCCGTCGCCTGTTGCAGCGCGCCGTTGCCTACTCGCGCAAGCACTTCGACCGTGAGGAGCGCATCGTCTTTCCGCTGGCGGAAAAAGTGATGAAGCGGGAAACCCTCACCCAACTGGGCAACGCTTGGATGAAGAAGCGCGAATGGAAGGCCAATTGAAGGGCAACGGGAAGCACTCACCTTCCCAGGTTTGCCAGCACCGCCTTGACCGCAGCCACCAAGGCGCGGACACGTGTTTCCAGCGCGAAGTCTGACGGCGCCTCCAAGGTATAGGAAAGCCGGGTCCGGTGCTGTAACAACCAAAACGCCTCCGGCCATTGCGGTCGCGTGCTGGGATCCAGGTTCGGGCGAATAACCCCGCCGGCGGCCGGGCGACCCTCGATCACCTCCGAGTGATCAATCGGACAAACCGCTGCCACGGCCGCAATGATCGCCGGCGCGAGCGTTGGGCTGTGCTCGGGGTTCAACTCGTAAAGGTAAAAACCGTGCGACTCCCAGTCTTCGTGCAAACAGAGGGTCACGTCGAATGCGGGTTGGCGCTCCAGCCAAGCGATGTGGGCGCGAACCTCGGGCGTGAGTTGGTGTCGGTAGTCGCGGTTCAAGTCCACGCCGCTTGCGTTCTCACGGCGATTGAGGGGAAAGCCGGTCGGGTTCAGGCACGGGAGCAGCCACACGGCGGCGTCGCGCGGCCACGCATCGGCTTCGAGCAGGCGCTGCAGCGCCAGTGGGCCGGCCGGCTCGTCCCCGTGAATGCCCGCGCTCAGATAGACGCGGCGCACGCGGTCTGGATTGCCGGAGGAAGGCGACGAATGTTTGCAGGCGAGCAACTCCAAACCCGGGGACGCAACGATTCGCTCCGTCGTCCAGCCATGACGCCGGGCGGCGGCGGTGATTCGCTCCAGCACGTGCGCGATCTCAATTGTCTCGCCGTGGTAGCCTGCATGGTTGCGATGCAGTCGTTGCATGTTCCGCGCAGGCTATGCTTTGTCCGGTGCGGCGGCGTGGCGAAGTGCCAGGATGGCAAAGCCGCCCAAGAAGCAGGCCGAAAGGTCAGCGTAGAATGGGAAGGGCGGCAAACCGAGTCGGAAACCGTGACTCGCGAGCACGACGCCCTCGGCCACCATCAGCCATCCGCTCCAAGGCAAGACAGTGGCGTATCGCCTGGGGTTCAACGCGAGCAGGAGAAAACCCACCCCCACCAAACCGAACGCGCCCGCCGCCATCCGCAACCAATAATCCAGCATCGGATCGTAGGGGATGGGATTTGCACCTAAGCCCTCCAGCGCGCGGGCGGCGGCCTTCCAACTGGCGAAGACGCCGAACAGTGACGCGCCCCACGTTAGGCCGCAGAACAACAGGGTCACTCGGAGCAGCCGAAAGCGCAGCGTGTTGGGTTGTGTCATCCGCGTCCAGCTTAGGTCACAGCCGCAACCGCTTCAATCCGTTCCGCCGCACCGCGCCCGCCTGCGGTTCCATGCGATTCACTCCATTGCGGGTCCAAGCCAAGGTCCTTGATCATTTGCAGGTCCTTTTCCGGCGACTGATTCAAGGTGGTCAGGTAGTTGCCAATCATCACGGCGCTCGCGCCCGCCAGGAAGATCATGCTTTGAAGATCGCGCAGGTTTGCCGCCCTGCCACCCGCGACCATGATCTCCTGCGTTGGCAGGATGAAGCGAAAACATGCAATTGTCTGAAGCGCCTCCAGCGGCGCTAGGGGCGGACGCTCACCAAACGGCGTGCCGGCGATCGGGTTCAGGATGTTGATCGGCACGATGCTGGCGCCAACTTCCTTAAGTGCGAACGCCAGATCGCAACGGTCTTCGCGGGTCTCCCCCATCCCAATGATCCCACCCGAGCAAATCCTGATGCCGGCATTCCGGAGATAACGGATCGTCTCGACGCGCTCCTCATAGGTGTGCGAATCACAAACCTGCGGGAAGAAGCGGCGCGAGCTTTCAAGGTTGTGGTTGTAACAATCGCATCCGGCGGCCTTGAGCCGTTCGGCCACGCGAGGGTTCTTGATGATGCCCAGCGACGCGTCACCGCGCACCTTGCCGCCGCGCTTCAGAGCCGCAAACTGCTCGCAGAGCGCGTCCAGAATCGGGCCTTCCTCCAGCCCCCGCCAGGCCGCCACGAGGCCAAACCCGACGACGCCATTCCGGCTCGCCTCGTCCGCCGCCGCCAACACGTCCTCGGTGGGAACCAAGCTGTACCTTGGCGATTCGGTTTGGTAGAGCGCCGACTGCGCGCAGAACTTGCAATTCTCCGGACAGCCGCCCGCCTTGATGTTCACAATGGAACACAAATGAATCTTGTTGCCCTTGAACCGCTCTCGAATGCGGTTGGCCCAAGCCATCAAGTCGTAGATGTCCGCGCTGGCTTGGAGTTGGAAGAGTTCCAGTGCCTCGACAGGCGTGATCTGCCCGCCTGCCAACACCCGTTGTCCGAGTCCGGCAATGCGGGCGTGCGCCCCCGCGTCAACTTCGTATGAAGACATGGTTGACAGCATACCGATGGGATTGCCTGACGCAAGCCACGCGTGTGGAAGGAGAACGGGTTGGACGCCAAAGCCAAGGCCAGAGCGGGCGGAAGGCCGTAGCCGCGTGAACTGACTCAGCGCACGACGAAACCGAGGATCGCGTCGCGCCTGACGGGGCCGTAGGAGCGGCTGTCGCTGCTGAAAAAGCGGTTGTCCCCGAGCACGAAATACTGGTCGGGTCCGCACTGGACCGTCAACCGCAGCGTCGTGAACGGGAAAGTCTGAGTGCCCTTCGGAAGGTATGTCTCATCCAGTTGCTCCCCGTTGAGGAAGATCTTGCCATCGCGCAAATCCACTGTGTCACCTGCGGCACCGATCACCCGTTTCACGGCGTACGTCTGGTCGGTGGGATCCCGCAGGACGACGATCTCGCCCCGCTGGGGCGCGCGAAACAGGCAGGCCGCCCGGTTCACCAGGTAGAAATCCTCGTCACCCAATGTTGGCGCCATGCTGATACCCGAAACACGCACCGACTGAATCACGAAGTGACTGAAGAACCAATAGCTGGCAACCAGCAGGCAGACGATGGCGACTCCTTGGAAAGCAAACTGAAGCGGTGAAGCCCAACTGCGGCGCCCCGAATGCTCGTCTTTCCACACGGCAACCTCGGTGGCCGTCTGATTGCACGAAGCGGTTATGCTGTTCGCGTCCATACCCAAGCCCGAGCACTGCGCTCGGACGGAGTGAGTATGGTCAGCTACGCCGGCAGCGACAACGCGGGCCGTTACGGAATTTCCATGTCGGGCGGCTTACGGACACCCGTACGTGATTCCCCGACGCGGGGTAAACTCACCCGTGTGCTTTGGCGACCGTCAAATCAAGTGAACACTGGCGCGGTTCAGGGAAACTCGGGGTGATGGAAGGGAATCAGTCCCACAGGCAAACACGCCGGGACAGCGAACGCCGGCCTACTCAGCCACCGGACAGGTCACGCGGATGGCCTCGCGAAGCGTTTCCAACATGAATGGCTTGCTGATGACCATCGCGATGCCGGGCAACGGCGTTCGGGTGGACGCGAGCAGTTCGGCATGGGCGGTGATCATCACGATGGGCAGGTCTGGATTGCGCTGCTTGATGCGCCGGGCCAGTTCATCCCCTCGCATCTGCGGCATGGC
The DNA here is from genome assembly GCA_964548925.1 of uncultured Verrucomicrobiota bacterium. GTDB lineage: Bacteria > Verrucomicrobiota > Verrucomicrobiia > Limisphaerales > MWDV01 > MWDV01. The sequence continues at coordinate 16,368 of CAZJTM010000075.1, forward strand.
ATAATCCGTAATCACGAGGTCGAAGGGTTTGTTCTCCAGATGGGCCAACGCTTCGGGACCGCTCGCTGCTGTTTGGACAGTATGGCCGTCGAACGTCAGCATGAGCTCCACCGAATCACAAACCAGCGGCTCATCGTCCACGACGAGGATTCTCCGCTTTGGCACGTTCGGGTTGTTCATCACGCGGTGACTTAACGGCGGCGTTATGATAAGGCCAGATCGGCGATTGGCCAGCATAACTTCAAACGTCGCGGCGACGACTCACCCGGGCCGCACGTAACCGCAGTCGGCCTTGCAGTTTGGCGCATTCCCCCCTTGAGGACGCAGGTGATGCCCGAGAGACGCCGCACGGCCTGTCCGGTCCATTGCCCAAGCTGCTGGTGGGCGATGAACATTTTGTGGCGTTGGAGGAACATCTACTGCTGCCGGGAGGAGGGTCGAGGATCGCAGTCTTTGCTCAAAAAGAGTTGCGCCAACAGCGCGGGCGGGGCTAGGCAATAATCGCTCACCTGCGCCGGTGCCGGAGCGATGATCGGCGCGGCTTCCCATTCCGCCACGCGCACATATTGGGGTTGCGCCGTCTCCAGCCAGCGGGACGCGCCCGGTTCGTAATCGCGCTGGCGGCTCGTCTCTTTGCCAAGTAGTTTCGGGGACCACCAAGTCCCATGCAAGATTTGCAGCCCGCGATCCGGCCGCCGCGGACATGGTGGACGTCGAGAGTGTTGTGTTGGGCGGCAGTCTTCGGATCGCCAACATCTGTTGTCCGGGAAAAGAAACGCGGAAACGCCGAGGACGCGGAATTTCGCAGCGCCGAAGCTTCTCCGCGTTCTCCGCGGCACTGCGTTCCGTCGGCTTTCCTACGGTTGCGGCTTCCTCACGCCGGCTGGATGAGTATGCATGCGTGGTTTCCAAGCCTTCCGTCCCGTTCCAACCGCCGAATCCAGGTTGATCTGGTGCCGGACGCGGGAGCGGCTTGCCAGCCTTGAATGCGCGTTGGCTTCGGCGCTCCAGGCCGCCGCAGTCGAAGGCTTGCGGGCCGTGCTGGGCATTCAGGGCCATTTCTTTTGGAATCGCATCCCTTTCAAGGTCAACACGGCCTTGCATCTATTCATTCTTCGGGGCAAACAGTCGTTGGCAACGAGTTACCGCCTGAAAACAAGAGACACTGGCCGGGCACTTGCAGCGTTGTGGAGCGAGGTTGACCGCGTCCCGGCGCTTTGGCAGCATGCCGTCGAATTCCGGGTCATGACGAGAAGAGACACTGCGGCGCACCCGAGACCGTCATGGTGCAAGATGGTCTTGGGATGGATTCTCTTGGCGGCTTTCCTCTCGCATCTCCCCAGCGTGGCGGCGCAGATTCAATTGAACATCCGCATTGCCGGAACGTCCGTCATCACGGTCAACGGAACGGAGGGCACCCTCGGCCAAGCTCAGTGGAGTGACGATCTCGCCGACCCGGGTGGGTGGTTTCATTTGGACTATTGCGCGTTGTCCAACGAAACCTGTGAACTGAGCGACCCCTCCGGCGGCCAAGTGCCGCGCCGTTACTACCGGGTGGTGCAGGTTCCGGACACGAACACGGTGCTGATTCCGGCCGGGACGTTTCTGATGGGCAACACCTTTTCAAACCTGCCCACTGAGCAGGAACTCGACGAGACACCGGTGCATCGCTTGCACGTCAGCGCGTTCTACATGGACCGCTACGAAGTGACGAAGGCGCTTTGGGACGACGTCTATGTATGGGCCACAAACCACGGCTACAGATTCGACCACCCCGGCGACGGCAAGGCTGCGGCGCATCCGGTGCATTCCGTGAGCTGGCATGACGCTGTGAAATGGTGCAACGCACGCTCCGAAAAGGCCGGGCTTTCTCCCTGCTATTACGCCGACACGAATGTCACGGTGGTCTATCGCACCGGCAATACCTCGACGCCGCCGGTCATTTGGAGCGCCAATGGCTACCGGTTGCCGACGGAGGCGGAATGGGAGAAGGCGGCGCGCGGCGGCGCGGTGGGGCAGCGTTTTCCTTGGAATGACACCAATGTCATTTCGCACAGCCGCGCAAACTATTACAGCCTGTTCAGCCCCGCGTACCCCTACGATGTCAGTCCCACCCGCTCGTATCATCCGCTATACAAGACCGGCAATCCGCCGTACACCGCGCCGGTCGGGTCCTTCGCCGCAAACGCCTACGGGCTGCATGACATGGCCGGCAATGTGGCGGAATGGTGTTGGGATCCATACGAGCCCGACTGGTACTCCCAACCGGGCGCGACAAAGCCCGACGCGAAAGGCCCGGCGACCTCCCCTGTGATTCGCGTGGTTCGCGGCGGTTCCTGGAATGACCGCGCCAACTATCCGCGGTGCGCAGATCGTTTCAGCGAGAACCAGTCGAACGCGGGCACGCCGATCGGTTTCCGCTGCGTGCGCCGACCGTAGGGGTTCGGAATGGTCTTCCGCTAGCGTGCTCAGGGAATGACTTCGTTCCGCGCCTCCAGAAGTTGTTCCTGGGCTCTCCGCTTCTGGTCCAACCCGCCTTGCTCCGCCGCCACAATAGTTTCCAGCAGTTCGGCGGCCTCCAGCAACCTCGGGATCACAACGTACGCCGCGCCAGCCGCGTAAAGCTCCGGGATGTCGGTCAGTTGCTCGGCATGCACCACGATCTGCGCTTGCGGGCTGAGTTCACGAAGCTGTTGCAGCAACTTCCGATTGCTGGTCCCTTTCAAGATCATGTTGGGCAAGGAGCAGATGATGATCTCCGCGTGCCCAATGCCCGTGTGGTGCAGCGTGTCGCGCTGGCTGATGTCCCCGTATGCCACCCGAATGCCGCGGGCGCGCAAGCGTTCGATCACGACGGGATTGTAATCCACAACCTTTAACTCGGGCAGGCGCTGCGGGGCAGTGCGCTGAATCTCCGCCAGCAGCGAACTCGCCGTCCAGGAGAACCCCAGCAGAAAGATGCGCGGCAACCGCTCGAAGTGCATGGTTTCGCCCGTGGACTCCGGCAGGTCGGGCAGCTTCACCCGCCTCAGCCAGGGCGACGTTTTGCGGACGATGAAGTCGCTCTTGAGAATCGCGTACGTTGAATCCACCGCGAGAAACGCAAACGCGAACGCCGCCACGCTGACCGCGTGTTCGGTCACTTCGCCCGCGACCTTTCCCATGGTTAGCAGGACCAGCGACAGCTCGCTCAACTGGCAGAGATGAATCGCCGGCAGCAAACTGACCCGATGCCCCAGCCGCATTTGATACAAGGGAGGGAACACGGTCAGCAACCGGCTGCCGACCAGAAACGCGCTGAACAACAACATGCCGCCCAGCAAACCCAGCGTCGGCACCGGAATCGTCATCCCCAGGCCCACGAAGAACAGCGTCACAAAAAAATCGCGGATGCTGGTCACTTTGGCGACGACATCGAGGGTGTAGGGGAACGTGGACACCATGACGCCGGCAATCAGCGCGCCCATTTCGCGTGACAAGCCCAGCCAGTCCGCCAGTCCTCCCATCGCAAAGCACCACGCCAGCGCGCCCACCAGGACGAGCTCCGGCTGCCGCGCCACCGATCGGAACACCGGTGGGAGCACGAATCGGCTCACCACATACCCGACGCCGACCAACAACAGCACCTTTCCCAACGCCAGGGCCAGCGGCGCGATCGCGGGTTGCTTCAAGTACGGCTGGATGGCGAGGAAGAGAATCACGAACACATCCTGCAACACGAGCACGCCCACCGTGATGCGACCGGCCAGGGTCTCAAGCTCGCGTTTGTCGTACAGCAGCTTGATGATGATGACCGTGCTGCTCATGGCCGCCGCGACTCCCAAATACAAGGCTTCCAGCCAACTGCCGGCCAAACCCGCCATCCGGAAGAAGACCCAACCCAACGCGAGGCAGCCGAGGATCTGTAGCAATGCGGTGACGGTGATGACCCGCCCCGCGCCGAGCATCTTCTTGAGGTCCATCTCCAACCCGATCAGAAACAGCAGCAGGCTGAGCCCGATTTGCGAGATGGTCTCGATGGACTCGGCGTTCGTTACCCAGCGGAGACCATGCGGACCAATGGCGAATCCGGCCACGAGGTAGGCGATGAGCAGCGGCTGCCGGATCGCCTGGCAACCGACCCCCATCACCCAAGCTGCAATGATGCAAATCGCGATGTCGATGACGAGGCCATGATCCACGCGGGAGGAAAGTATGCGCAAAAAGGCCGGCCCGTCCAGTCCCGCCTCGCCAAACGCCGGAGTCTCGTGGCGTCTCCGGTCTGCGCTACCATTCGCGCGCTCTTGGTCGCGACGTGCGCGGCATGACTCATCTACACCACGCGGCAGCCGGCCTCCTCACAAACGGGGTGGCACATTCCCCTCAACGGGCTCTGCTTGTCAGTTGCTCCGTTGGAAGACCTGATCCGCGTTCACTCGGTCTGAACAGCCGACAGGTCGGCGGATAGGGCTTGTCCTAACTCAATGCCCAGCCCGGCTCAATGTCCGCGTCATAGCCCGTCGGCGGTTCGGTGCGGTGAAGTTTGCGTTCGGCAAGGACGCCGATCATCGCGGCGTTGTCCGTGCAGAGGGCGCGCTCGGCCAGCCGCAGGGCGAGGCCGTGGCGCGCACAGGCGGCGGCCAGCTCGCGACGCAGCGCGCGATTGCAGACCACGCCGCCGGACGCGGTGACACAGGGCACCCTCCATCGGCACGCCGCGCGGATCGTCTTGCCCACGAGCACCTCGACAATCGCCGCCTGGACGCTGGCGCAAAGGTCCCGCACGCGCGCCGCGTCACGCAGAACTTCCGGATGGTCCCGCAAGAAATACCGCACCGAGGTTTTCAAGCCGCTGAAGCTGAAATCATCGTTGGCGTCGCTGAGCATCGGGCGGGGGAAATCGAACGCGGCGGGATTACCTTCCGCAGCCAGCCGGTCAATGTCCGGCCCCGCCGGATAGGGCAACCCCATCAGCTTGCCAGTCTTGTCAAAGCACTCGCCCGCGGCGTCGTCCAGCGTCGAGCCCAGCGCGCGGTGCTTCAACTCCCGTTCCACCAGCACGAGCAGGGTGTGTCCGCCGCTCACAATGAGCGAGACGTTCGGCTGAAAGGCGGAGAAGTCCGCCGCCGGCGGCTGGCCGGTAATCCACGGCGAGTAGAGATGCGCTTCGTGGTGGTGGATACCGAGAAAAGTCCGGTTCAGCGCAAAGGCGACCGCTTGAGCCGCCTTGAGCCCGACCATCAGGGCATTGGGCAGCCCCGGACCCCGCGTCGCGGCCACGGCATCCAGTTCTCCGGGAGAAACCCCCGCCGCCTGCAAAGCGGCCCGAGCCACGGGGAGGAGATTCCGCAGATGCTCGCGCGCCGCCAGCTCCGGCACTACCCCGCCGTACTCCGCGTGAAGCTGGACTTGCGACGCCACGATGTTCGACAGGACTCTGCCTCCACGCACCACAGCGGCGCTGGTTTCATCGCAGGAGGTTTCAAACGCGAGCACGGTCATGGAATCCGGTCTGAGATGGCTCTCCCCGCTACGTTTGCCAAGCCAGCCGCGTTCTCCGGCGCAGTCCCCGCACGCCAGACCTTCCCCAGGTCAAGATCACTTCGCTCGCGCCCCGGACGGAATGCTGAGTCTGGGCGCATCAACGGATCAAGGCTTCCGCGCCTTTCGCGGCCATCGCCTCCCGCTTGGCGCCGGGCGGTGGGCTGGCCGGGACGCGTTGCGTGAACAGGCTAATGCCTTTGAGCAAATCCACCGCCCGCTCCAATTGCGGATCACGGACGGCTCGCACGCGCTCACGGTCCCCGGGTTCCAAGCTCTCCACTCCTCCCGGCACCCGCTGGAGTTGAATGTCGCGTTCTTCATCATCCGTGAGTGCCACGAGAATGTCCGGGGTGATGCCTTGCTCGTGAATGACTTTGTGGCTGGGCGTGTAGTACTTCGCCGTCGTCAGGCGCAGCGCAGAACCTTCCGGCAATGGCAGGATACTCTGCACCGACCCCTTGCCGAAGGTTCTCTCCCCAAGCACGATGGCGCGCTTCAAATCCTGCAGACAACCGGCCACGATTTCCGACGCGCTGGCGCTGCCGTTGTTGACCAACACCACCATCGGCAACGGTTCTCCCGAGGCGCTGACCAACTGATCCCCGCGTCCCCGCGCGCGATGCGACCTGTTTTGCGATGGATTGCGGCCCTCGGTGGAAACCACGAGTTGCCCGCGTGGCAGGAATTTCTCGCAGACATCCACCGCCTGATCCAACAAGCCGCCGGGATTCCAGCGGAGGTCCAGGACCAGCGCTCGCAGGCCTTGCGCCTTGAGCTTCTTGAGCGCGTCGTTCAGTTCGCCACTGGTCTTGTCGCCGAACTGCGTGATCCGCAGATAGCCAATCCCGTCCGGGTCCACGGGGAATTCCCGGCGCCCCTGGATGTCCTTGACCATGTCCACCTTGATCAGCGCGCGTTTGAGCGTGTAATCCCTGGTCTGGCTGGTCGAGGGACGGAAGACGGTCAGTGACACTTCCGTGCCGGGCTCGCCGCGCAGCAGCTTCACGGCGTCGCTCGTTCCCATTCGCTCGGTGCTCTTGTCGCCAATGCGCACGATCCGGTCCCCCGTGCGAATCCCGGCGTTGAAGCCGGGCGATTCCTCCATCGGCGCGACCACCGTGAGATGGCCATCCCGGATGGACACCACAATGCCCAGCCCGCCAAAGGCGCCCTGCGTGTCATCCTGAAGCTCCTTGAACTCGGTCGCCTCCATGAACTCGCTGTGCGGATCGAGCTTGCCAACCATGCCGTCAAGCGCGCCGAACACGAGTTCCTTGTAAGTCAGGTTCGTACCGTCCACGTAGTCTCGGCGCACGATCTCCAGCACTTGAGAGAACAATTCCAGGCTGGGATAGGCGCTGTCCTTGGGCACGGTCTGGGCGGCCTGCCGGTAAACCTTGGCACCGACCGCGAGGTTCACGGCGAGCGCCAGGAAGACGGCGCCAAAAATCAAACGTCTGCGAATGGTCGAGTCCATGTCGTCGGAAGAAAACTTAGAGAAGCCGGCGCGGGTTGGCAACCTCACGCGCTGCTCAAGCGCAGCAACATCTCCACGTAGGGCACGTCTTCCGGCCGCGTGACCTTCGGATTCGGGCCGCCCACCGCCACTAGCCGCACCGGGTGGCCGATCAATTCACAAGCGGCCGTGTCGTCGGTCACCCGCAAGCCCCGACGGCGCACCTCCGCCAGACCGCGGCGGATCACCTCCACGCGGAAGGTCTGCGGCGTTTGCACGGACCAGAGTTGCGCGCGGTCCAGTGTACGCTCCACGAATCGGCCGTCGGGCGAGAGCTTGATGGTGTCGGTGACCGGTTGGGCCGCCACCGCAGCGCCCGTCTCGCGCGCGGCCTCGATTGTCGCCGCAATGAGCGCCTCGCTCGTGCAAGGCCGCGCGGCGTCCTGGATGGCCACAAGCTCCGCCCACGCGGACACCGCCTCCAAGCCGTTCCACACGGAGTCCTGGCGCTCTTTGCCGCCCGCCACGCACCGGAACGGTTTCTGAAAATGGAACCGTCGGGCCAAGTCTTGCATCGTCTCCCGCATCCCATCCCGGACGACAAAGACAATCTCGCGGATGCACTTCGCATCGTTGAACCGTTGCCAGGTGTGCGCCAGAACCGGTCGCCCGGCGACTTCGAGGAAGAGCTTGTCCACGCCCGGGCCCATGCGGGTGCCCCGGCCGGCGGCGACGATGATGGCGCTGTTCACGGGTGTGCGTCGTTCACTCGATTTCTGTTACTCGTAACTGCTTGGCCGCGTGGTCGGCGTAATAAGTGACCAGAAAACCGGCATTGCCAATGACCTATTGCGTGCGCCCCGTTCTCGTCGTTCAATTGGAAATCCCTTCCTTGTAGCGCGGGCAGCGAGGTGACGCGGGTAGGAGGAATCGTCACGTCGGGAAAGGTGTTTGAGGTAAGCGAGTAGGAACAATCGGTCCTCTGCGGACGTGGCTTCCAGCTCTCGTTTGATTTCCCATACGCTCATGCGTTCAACGCCGTTACTTTGCGCACGCTGGCGTTAGGTGTCAACGCCCGGCCTTGCGCGCTATGCCGGACGCCAGTCCAGCACCTTGAGCTGCACGGCGCGACGACCGTTGAACTCATTCACCTGCGGCGCGAAGGCCACGTCGAACCGGCCCACCGGCAGCGAACCCTCGCCCGCGTTCCACCAGACGGCTTCCTGCGTGGCGGTGCCGTCCGTCAGCCACAGCTTCACGTGCTGCTTGTTGGCGCCCAAGCGCTGGAGCGGACGCTGGTGGGCGACGTTGCGGGCGAAGAATTGCACGCCGGGGTTCCCCTGCCCTGTCGGGCGCAACCGGTCCAGTTCCGCCAGCGCCGCCAGCGAGATTTCATCCAGACCGACTTCGGCGTCCAAGCGCAGCGGCGGCAGCAGGCGCTCGGGCGGGAGCGCACGGCGGGCAAGTTCGTTCAGACGCCGGCGGAACAAGTCGAGTTTGTCCGGGTGAATCGTCAGGCCGGCGGCCATCGCGTGACCGCCGTGCCGCACAAGCAGATCGTCGCACTCGCGCAACGCCGCCGCCAAGTCAAAGCCCTCGATGCTTCGGCCCGAGCCGCGCCACAACTCGCCATCACCGCCGACAATGACCGTGGGCCGGTAGAACTCCTGAAGCACCCGCGACGCAACAATGCCCACCACGCCAAGGTGCCAGAGCAGTTGCCCCTCGACGATGACAAAGTCAGTCTGCGGATTGAAGCGTGCCCGCACCGCGCCAAGGACCTCGTCCACAATGCCGCGTTCGATCTTCTGGCGCTCCCGATTCTGCGAATCGAGCCGTTGCGCGATTGGCAGCGCCTCCGCCAGGTCGCGCGCACGGAGAAGTCGCAAAGATTCCTCGGCGGTCTCCAGCCGTCCGGCGGCGTTCAGGCGCGGACCGAGTTGAAATCCCACCTCGTAGGTGCCGAGTTCTGGGGGCGACTGGGCCAACTGCTTCAACGCGACCAAGCCGGGCCACCGGGTCGTGTTCAGCCTCTCCAAGCCCGCC
>CAZJTM010000076.1:0-25353 GCA_964548925.1 uncultured Verrucomicrobiota bacterium
AAGCCGGCGGGGGCGACCGCGAGGTAAGTCTCGAGCAGGCGCGCGAATTTCAATACCGGTTTGTCGTAAAAGACGACGGCGTCCAGTTGCCCGGCGGTCAATCCCGCGTGGCGCAGGCAGAACGCGATCGCGTGGCGCGGGAAATCGGGATCGTTCTTCTTCCGGCTGAAGCGTTCCTCCTGCGCCGCCGCGAGGACCTGCCCGTCCCGCAACAGCGCGGCGGCGGCGTCATGGTAGTAGGCGGAGATGCCCAGGATGTACCGCCACGCAGGCATGACTTAACCGGGTCTATTCAAGTGAAACCCACGCTCGCCCTCACCCTGGACCTCTCCCCCGTGGAGAGGGCCGCGGCAGAAACTGCGCGGCGCGGAGTCATCGAACTGTGAGACTTTCCCAGCAGACGAAAAGGGCCTCCCTCTTCCCGGGGGAGAGGGCAGGGGAGAGGGCGAATGAGGCTCGGGTCGCATAGGCGCGGCTCAGAAGAACGGATAGAGCGCCCAAGCGATGCCGGAACTGGAGGCGAAGACCAGAATGGTCCCCAACGCGAGCAGCACAACGATCAGGGGGACCAGCCACCACTTCTTCTCCTGCTTGCAGAGTTGCAGGAATTCTTTGAACAAGCGCCACATCGGCGATGAAACTAACCGTTCAAGCCGTCGAGGCAATCGAAAAGCGCCGCTGGGCGTCACGCTGCGAGGAGGGGTGAGGCCTTGCCGGTCTGGCTTGAATTGTCTTGCTCCCGGCGCCGCAAATTGCCAAACGTGAGTCCGCGACCCGCAACCATCAGCAACCAACCCTCCCATGCAAAAACCCCGACTGAGCTTCTGGCAAATCTGGAACATGAGCTTTGGCTTCCTCGGCATCCAGTTCGGCTGGGGCCTCCAGATGGCCAACATGAGCCCCATCTACAAATACCTCGGGGCTTCGGACGAACAAATCCCCCTGCTCTGGTTGGCCGCGCCGCTCACCGGCTTCCTCGTCCAACCCCTCATCGGCGCGATGAGCGACCGCACGTGGGGACCGCTCGGACGCCGCCGGCCCTACTTCCTCGTCGGCGCGATCCTCAGTTCGCTGGCGCTGGTGGCGATGCCGAATTGCAGCGCGCTCTGGATGGCGGCGGGTTTGCTTTGGATCCTCGACGCGTCCATCAACGTCAGCATGGAGCCGTTCCGCGCGTTCGTGGCGGACAAGCTGCCCGAGGAGCAGCACGGAACGGGCTTCGCGATGCAGAGCTTCTTCATCGGCGTGGGCGCGGTGATTGCCGGCCTGTTGCCGTACATCCTGCGAAACTGGTTCCACGTGAGCAGCAACACCGGCGCGGGCAACGCCATCCCGCCCAACGTGAAGATCTCGTTCTACGTCGGCGCGGCGGCGTTTTTCGGCGCGGTCCTGTGGACGATCCTGAGCAGCAAAGAATACCCGCCGGAGGACTTGGAGGCGTTCCGCCGGAAGAAGACCGAGAGCGGCGGCCCCGCGCGGCTCGTCCGGGAGATTCTGGACGCGCTCCTCCACATGCCGGGCACCATGCGGCGGCTCGCGTTGGTACAGTTCTTCACCTGGCTGGGGCTGTTCTGCATGTGGCTGCATTTCTCGAACGCCGTGCCGGTGGTCTTCGGCAGCAGCGACCCGACCTCCGACCTCTTCAAGCGCGGGGCCGAGTGGGCCGGCGTTTGTTACGCCACGAAAGACGCGGTGACGTTCCTGGCGGCGTTCGCGCTGATGGCGGCGGCACGGAAGCTGGATCGCCGGCGCATCCACGGCGTTTGCCTCGCGCTCGGCGGGCTGGGCCTGCTGGCGGTGGGTTTCATCCACGGCGAGGAACAAAGGAACCTTCTGCTGATCGCGCTGGCGCTCGGCGGCATCGCGTGGGCTTCCATTCTCTCGATGCCCTACGCCATCCTGGCCGGCTCGCTGCCGCCGGAGCGGATGGGCGTTTACATGGGCATTTTCAACTTCTTCATCGTGCTGCCGGAAATTCTGGCGGCGTTGACGTTCGGCCCGCTCGTGAAGCACCTGCTGGGCGGAAACCTGGTGCAAGCCGTGATGGCCGGCGGGGTTTGCATGTTGATCGCCGCGCTCCTGGCGCAGTGGGTGAAACCCTCGGCCGCAACCCAACCCCCGTGACGCGGCGGGCAAATCCCCTTTTGCCAACGCGCCCCGGGATGCTAAACATTCCGCGTGCTTCGCGATCCTGACTCCAGCGCCGGTTCGACCGCCCACGCCATCGTCATTCATGGCGCGCGGGAGCACAACCTCAAGAACCTGACGCTCGCAATCCCGCGCGGCCAGTTCGTGGTCATCACCGGCGTGAGCGGTTCGGGCAAGAGCACCCTGGCGTTTGATCTTCTCTTCGCCGAGGGCCAACGGCGGTTTTTGGACTCGATGAGCGCCTACGCCCGGCAGTTCGTCGAGCAACTCGCGCGGCCCGACGTGGACCGCATCACGGGCCTGCCGCCAACCGTCAGCATTGAACAACGCACCAGTCGCGGCGGGGGGAAGAGCACGGTCGCCACGGTCACGGAGATTCATCACTTTCTGCGCCTGCTCTTCGCCCGGCTCGGCACGCAGTATTGTCCGGATTGCCAATTGCCCGTCGAAGGCCAGACCCGCGACGCGCTGGTCGCCGGACTCAGACACGAACTCAGACAACGCGGCGAGCTGCTCCTGCTGGCGCCCGTCGTTCGCAATCGCAAAGGCTTCCACAGCGAGGTGGCCGAGTGGGCGGCCAAGCGCGGCTACCGCCAAGTCCGCGCCGACGGCCGGCTGTTTGACACCAGCCAGCCCTTCCGCCTGGACCGCTTCCGCGAGCATGACGTGGAGATCGTCGTCGGCACCGTAACGGCGTCGCGCCAGAGCACCGTCATTTCCCCCGTAGCCGCGTCTCGGAAGAGCGCGGGGCGCTCGATGGACGCCGTCCCTCCGCACTCTGACGAGCCGCGGCGGTGGGCTGGCGAGGGGCAGTTGCAGGAGTTGGTGGATGAGGGCTTGGAGCTTGGCAAGGGAACTGTGTTCGCCCTCGACAAACACGGCAAGTTGTCCGTCCATTCCACCGAGCGCGCGTGCCCGAAGTGCGCCCGCTCCTTCCCGCCGCTCGACCCGAAGAACTTCAGCTACAACTCGGCGCAGGGTTGGTGTCCCAAGTGCCGCGGGTTTGGCGAGTTGTTCTACCTCCCGGACGTCGAGCGCGGCGCGAACGCGGACAGCATCGAGGAAAGCTGGTGGAGCTGGGCGCAGGAACGCGAGGTTTGCCCCGAATGCCGGGGAGCGCGCCTCAACCCGCTGGCGCGGGCGGTGCGAATCCGTGTAGGACAGGCTTCCAGCCTGTCTCAGTCCTCGAGGAAAGGGGAAGATGCAGACAGGTTGGAAGCCTGTCCTACGATTGAGGACATCGGCGACCTCGCCGTCGAATCGGCTTTCGAGTTCTTCCGCCGCCTCAAGTTCACGGGCCGCGCCGGCCTCATCGCCCGCGACATCCTGCCGGAGATTCGCGAGCGGCTCAAATTCCTCCGCGAAGTCGGCCTGGGCTACCTGCAATTGGACCGGGCCGTTCCGACGCTGTCCGGTGGCGAGGGGCAGCGGATCCGGCTGGCGGCCCAGCTTGGGTCGAACCTCAGCGGCGTGCTTTACATCCTCGACGAGCCGACCATCGGTTTGCATCCGCGCGACAACGAGCGGTTGCTGGCGGCGCTCGCCCAACTCCGCCGCCGCGGCAACTCCGTGGTCGTGGTGGAGCATGACGAACAAACGATGCGGGAGGCGGATTGGATCATTGATCTCGGCCCGGGCGCGGGTGTGCATGGCGGGCAGGTCGTGGCCGCGGGGCCGCTCGCGGAGTTGCGCAAACACCCGGAAAGCGTGACGGGCCAATGCTTGCGGGCGAAGAAGCGCTTTCCTGCGCGAGGGGAGCGGCGGCCGGTGCGAAATCCGAAATCCGAAATCCGAAATCCGAGACAAATCCGAAGCCCGAAGCCCGAAACACCGAAACACGCAACTTCGCCGCGGGGCGTGGACTGCGGACTACGGACGGCGGACTGCTCGTGGCTCACCCTGCATCACGCCGCCGTCCACAACCTGAAAGACCTCACCGTCCGTTTCCCGCTGAACCGCCTCGTGCTCGTCACCGGGGTGAGTGGCTCGGGCAAGAGCACACTGGTTCGCGACTGCCTTCTGCCCGCGCTGCAAGCCGCCCTCCAACCCAGCCGCGCGCATTCCGGTTCAACGATGCGACGGCTCGACGATCCAAGGGCGGCGCGCATCTCCGGCCACGAATCGCTCAAGGCGGTTTACGAAGTGGACCAGTCGCCCATCGGCCGCACGCCGCGCTCCGTGCCCGCGACTTACGTGGGCTTCTTCGACGACATCCGCGAGCTGTTCTCCCAAACGCCCGAGGCGCGGATGCGCGGTTACTCGGCCAGCCGTTTTTCGTTCAACAGCGCCCAAGGCCGCTGTCCGGAGTGCGAAGGCGCGGGGCAGGTGAAGTTGGAAATGAACTTCCTTCCGCCGGCGTTCGTGCGCTGCGAAACCTGTGGCGGAACGCGGTTCAACCGCGAAACCCTCGACATCGAGTATCGCGGCAAGAACGTGGCTCAGGTGCTGGAACTCACCGTGGAGGAAGCGATCGAATTCTTTGCGCCCATCACCCGGATCAAGCGCGCCCTCCAGGCGTTGCACGATACCGGCCTGGATTATCTGAGACTCGGCCAGACCAGCCCCACCCTCAGCGGCGGCGAGGCGCAGCGGGTGAAACTCGTGACGCACTTGCTGACGGGACTCAGGGAAGCTCGCGACCTTCCCTTCGCCCGGCCTGACAGACGGCCTCCAGATGAAAAGTCCGAAAACGCAGACGCGCTTCAGCCGTCACCGGACCTGTCACACGCGACGAAACGAAACCTATTCATTTTGGAGGAACCCACCATCGGCCTGCACGCTGCGGATGTGCGGTTGCTGGTGGACGTCCTCCAACGCTTGGTGGACGCCGGCCATTCGGTCATCGTCATCGAGCACAACCTGGATTTGATCGCCGAGGCGGACTGGGTCGTTGACCTCGGTCCCGACGGCGGCGAAGGCGGCGGGCGTGTCGTTTGCGAAGGCACGCCGGAACGGGTGGCCGCCAACCCTCGCTCGCATACCGGGCGGTTTCTCCGTAGCCTGCTGATCGGCAAATGAGCGCCGCCTACGAAGAAATCCTGGAAGGTCAGCCCACGCCGCGCCAGCCACCGGGCCCGCGCCACGAGTTGGTTTGCCGCCGCCTGCATGCCCGCGTCGCTGCCAGCGTCGCCATGAATCCCACCGCCCGCCTCCTGTTGCCGCGCGCCGAGGTCGTGGTTTCCCGGCACTCCACGCTGCGCCCCGACCTTGCGCTGGTGACCACCGCGACCAACAAACTCTGGCTGGCCGCCGAGATCGTTCATGCCGGCGACCACCACCCGGACACCGTCGTCAAAAAGGCGCTCTACGAGGAATCGCGGGTCCCGCGGCTGTGGATGATTGACCCGCGCTATGACAACGTGGAGGTCTATCACGCCAGCCCGTTTGGACTCGTGTTGAAGGAAATGCTCGCCGGCCCAGAGTTTCTCACCGAGGCCCTGCTGCCGGAATTCCGACTCCAGATCGCGGAACTCTTCAAACCGTGAGCATCGCGCCCACACTGGCGTTCCCAAGCGACCGACAACGGCCTGGTCCAGGAGGAGATTGCTCCCAACAAACTCTCATGCTTTGAACCCTCGGTCGCAGAGCGCTTTCCCGTGAATCCCCCGGGCCGTTCGGGCTACTTGCTTCGGATGAAAAGAGCGGGTTTTCGGGATGCAGCGACTTGCTCCTGTTGGGGGTAACTCCAAGGGTTCCAGAACAGTCCTTTTGCATCCGTGGCTGGATCGCCGGCATCGCCAGACATGCCTCTGGACCGCTCCGGTGTGAACACCCTTCGCTTCCAGGCGGGCAACTTGAATGCAAACGGGAGCAACGCCTTGCTTTTGCGTGGATGAACTTCGTGTCCGAACGACCTCTGTGGACATTTCGGCGGTCATCGAGCCTGGTTCAGCCGCCTTGTTGGCGTTGGGCAGCCTCGCCCTGTCTGCGACCGTGGGCCGAAGGTGTTGGAAGCAGTCCGGCAGGCGACAGCCGGACCGGCCTGCGAAATGGCCAAATTGAACTGACTTTTTGTAAAATTCTTGTTGCAATCCAGTCACATGCCCGCTATACGAATAGCCATAGCACAAACCCAAACTAGACTTATGCAACAGAAGCATCGTGTGACACTGTGTTCGCTGATCTCGCTCGCTAGCATGACGGTTGCAGTTTCAGCGCAACCCGCCAAAATCGCGTGGGTCAGCTTCCATGCTGGTGACAACGCGCCTTCCGCCGGCGCCGCCAGTGTTGGATTCACGCAGGCGCCGGATATTGGCTACACAACCCTCTTGACCGGCGCGGGATACAACGTGACGCGCATCGTCACGGCCAACGATTTCAACGTGAGTTCGCTCTATGCGTATGATCTGGTCATCATTGGGCGCGGCGTGGACAGTTCGCACTACCAGCAGGCCAACGAGACGGCGGCATGGAATGGTTTCACCGGCAAGTTGATAGACATGAGCGGCTATACCTTGCGCGGGAGTCGTTTGGGGTGGACCACCGGCGACACGATTCCCGACACGTCTGGCACAGTCACGCTCAAACCGGTCGGCTTGCATCCGATTTTTCAAGGCATTCCCGTTGATGGGGCGACTGGTAACATGTTTAATCCCTTTGCCACTGCCGTCACCTACACAGCTTACGGGACAAACGTTACGGCGCGCGGCATTTCAGTGAACACCAACCCGCTTGAAGGCGGCGGCAAAGTCTTGGCGACGGTCGGCACCCCTGGCGATCCGGCCTTCGGCGGCGCGCTTATTGCGCTCTGGGGGCCGGATTGGAGCAACCCCACGGCTGATCCTCAGCCTGGCGTTACCAAGATTAACGGCGGTACGGATGTGCTGGGCGGCTGGCGTATGGCTTTCCTGAGCGGCTCTCGGGAGCGCGATGGTATCAGTCCACAAACAGCAGGCATCTTCGACTTGACGCCGGACGGCGCGAAGTTGTTCTTGAACAGCGTCAACTATTTTCTGACGGTCGTGCCTGAGCCATCGTCGGTCGCGCTCTTTGCCATCGGTGGCTTGGCCCTGCTTTTGCGCCGCAAGAAGGCTTAACGGCTTCTCAGCAACAAGAGACAATTGAAGGGCGGAGGACTTCCTCCGCCCTTTTTTGTGGCTCATGGCGGAATTCCGGCGAAAGCAAGCTGGATTCCGAGAAATAAGTGGTCCCTCCATGGAGCCGCTGAGGTTGGCAGACACGAAAGGGACTGAAGCACGGAGGATGAGTGATTGCGACCAGCAGTCATTCAAGGAGGCTTTTGGTTTCCGAGGAAGCGCATTCGGGTCACATCGAACGGGCAAAACTCTTCTGGCCAGAGAGACGAGGGTAAGGGCATTTTCTCTCCATGCAACTTAACTGTTCCTCTCACGTTCAATCTGCGCCGGCGCTGCTGCTGGCCTTCGTCGCCGCTTTGGTTCAAACCCCAAGCGTCCGCGCGGATGCGCCCCGCCTCAAAGTCAGCGATAACAAGCGCTTTCTCATCCGCGAAGAGGGGCGGCCCTTCTTCTACTTGGGCGACACGGCCTGGGAGCTCTTCCACCGGCTGAACCGTGAGGAGGCGGACCGATACCTCGCCGATCGCGCCCGGAAGGGCTTCACGGTCATTCAAGCGGTGGCTCTCGCGGAGCTCGACGGGCTAAACACGCCCAACGCCTATGGGCATCGGCCGCTCGTGAACAATGACCCGGCCAAGCCGGACGTGAAGGATGGGGCGGCCAACGATTACTGGGATCACGTGGACTACATCGTGGACCGGGCCAACGCGCTCGGGCTGGTTATCGGTTTCCTTCCAACGTGGGGTGACAAGTGGAACAAGAAGTGGGGCGTGGGCGGTGCCTCCTTCACGCCGGAGAGCGCGGCGAGCTATGGCGAGTGGGTGGGGCGTCGCTACCGGGACAAGGCGATCATCTGGATTCTCGGTGGCGATCGTCCAATCGAGAACGATCAGCATCGCGAGATCATCCGCGCCATGGCACGCGGCTTGAGCCGGGGCGATGGCGGACGCCATCTCAAGACCTTCCCTCCGCCCGGCGGCAACGGGTCCTCCACTTGGTTCCACAACGAAGACTGGCTGGATTTCAACATGCGCCAGAACGGACACGTGGCTGAGTTCACCGGTCGCTACGACCAGACACGCGCCGACTACGACCGCGCGCCGATCAAGCCGGTGCTGGACGGCGAACCAATTTACGAGGATCACCCCGTCTCGTTCGACAACAACAAGCTGGGCCATTCAACGGCGGCGGACGTGCGGCGGCCTCTTTACTGGGACTTGTTCAGCGGCGCCTGCGGTCACACTTACGGGCATCACTCCGTCTGGCAGATGTGGGCGCCGCCGCGCGACCCCGTCAACAATCCCCTCCTGCCGTGGACTCAGGCGATTGACCAACCGGGCGCCGGGCAGATGCAGTTCGGGCGCTGGCTGATCGAGTCGCGTCCGTTCCTGACACGCGTTCCGGATGACTCGGTCATCGTGACCGATCGCGTGCCGACGTCGGTGCCCGGCGCCGGTCGGTACCGCTTTGTGGCCACGCGGGATGAGGCGGGCAGTTACGCGATGGTCTATGCGCCCGTGGGACGCGCGTTCAAGGTGCGCATGGACAAGATCAGCGGCCCGGTCGTGAAAGCGTGGTGGTTCAATCCCCGGACGGGCGAAGCCACGGCGTTTGGCGAGTTTCCCAACCGCGGCGAGCGCGAATTCATTTCGCCAAATCCCGGCGAAAACCTGGATTGGGTGCTGGTCCTTGACGACAAGGCAAAGAATTACCCGCCGCCGGGCAGTCGCAACTGAGGGCCGGCTGCTGGGGGACCTCAACACCCTGACGGAGAATGCTTGGCGGGGTGGCAGCGCGTACGGGAATCGAACCCGTCTTTCAGCCTTGAGAGGGCCGTGTCCTGAACCGATAGACGAACGCGCCAACCGAGAACGTAGGTATGCTATCCGTCGCGGGCGCATTGTCAACGCCTGCCCGCGCCGGGGAAGATGACTCTTGTGCCAGCCGCCAGATTGAGCGCCGGCCCCTTTATCCGGCGGGCGAAGCCCGAATCAACTGGAACAACTGGAAACCGAGCTATTTCTCTTAGTCCAAATCGCCCAACTCCTGAAGCACGCGGAAGAAGCGCCTCGGGCGCGTCCCTTTTCCGTCGTCCACCACGCTCACGCCGTCTTCAGTGTTGATTTCGCAGGCGATCTCTTCCCAATCCATGAGGTCGGTCGAGGCTTCGAGCCTGAACGGCAACCCCAACGGCACGGGCAGCCGCATATGCAGGCTGCAACAGCCGGCCCAACGCTAAACTGAATGGGAGCCCGCTGAATTCCAAGCGAATGGCTTCCATGACCAGCGGATAAATGTTGCGAACCCCCGGCGGCGTTGGTGTCGCCACGGGCGGAAGCGCCTGCGGCGCCGATGCGGGATTCAGGAGCGGGGAAACTCCTCCAGAAAGTTCATTCGCGAACCCACACAGCGGGCCGGCTCGGGGCGTTCTCGCGGATCGCCTTGCCCAGCCAGGCGATGGTTTGACCCAGGTCCGCCATGTTACGCGCCGCCTCCTCGTCCTTGGCGACTTCGCCTTTGTCCAAACCAAAGCCGAGGTTCCAATACGTCGAGCCCGGGACAATGGCCCCGGACATGAGGAACATGTGGTTCATCGTGTCAAAGGCGTGCGTGCCTCCGCCGCGCCGGACGGCCACGACGGCCGCTCCGATCTTGCCGCGGAACAATCCACCGTTGGCCAAGGCCACCAGCCCGGCGCGATCCAGCAGCGCCTTCATCTCGGCACTGACGTCGCTGAAGTACGTTGGCGAGCCAAGGATGATCGCGTCGGCCGCGATCATCTTCTCCATGCACTGGTTGAAAAACTCGTCCTTCTGGCCGCACCGCGAGTTCTTGGCGTCGAAGCAGTGGTAGCAGGCCCGGCATCCGCGGATGTCCACGCCGCCAAGCTGGATGAACTCGGTTTCCCAGCCGGCGGCGGCCAGCGGCGACAGGACTTGCTTGAGGAGGATTTCGGTGTTCCCGCCCTTGCGGGGGCTTCCATTGATGGCAACGGCTCTCATGGTTTGGATGGTTCGGTTTTGTGAGGTTCAGCTTTCGGGGCCGGCCCGGCGGTGTCAATGACGAACGCCTTGATCCGGCACCGGGGGCACAGACATACAGCGGTCTTCGTGGGGCTGACCGCCAGCAGCGTCGTTCCTCTGCGTTCCAGTCGGAGCGGATTGGCGTCCGCCGCTCAGAGCCGCTCAATCAGCTTGATGAAGTTGCGCTTGGGTTTGTGCGCGGCGCGGACGGTCGCAAGGTATTGGGCGAACGGCTCGGCTTGATTCAGCCGTCCCATGAGATCCCGCACCTTGCGCAGCAACTTCACTGCTTCGGCATAGCTGTGGTTGTTCTTCTGATTGACCAGCGCCTCGACTTCCTTCTGGTAGATGGGGACGGCGTCGGCGGGAAAGTCCTTTTCGCGCAGGCGAGCCAATTCCATCCACAGCCGACGGTGGCAACCGCCGGTCCGCGCCTCGTGCCAGGCGGCGTCGAGGTCTTTTTCCCAAAGGAAAATCTCCACGAGCAGCGAGTGGTCGGGTAGATCAGCGGTCCAGCCCCAGATGCCCTTGGGGCGTCTCGTGGCCTGCTTCTTCTGGTCAGCGATCTGGGACCGCACTTCCGCTAGGGCTTTCTCCCGCCAGTCCGTCCACTGGCCAATGCGGTCCGCGTGGGTCTTGAGCAACTGGTAGTTCTCCAGCCTGGTGTGCTCGGAGAAGATCCGCCAGACGAGTTGCATCGCTTCGTCGTGGCGCTTCCGGCGGTGGTATTCCTCGGCCAGGAATTCCCGCAGGCGTTGATCGTGGCCGGTCGGGAACGCCTTCACTCCGCGCTCGGCCCAATCGAGCGCTTGGTCGTGCAGTTTGGCATCACGATAGAGTTCGGCGATTTGCAAGAACGCGAAGGCGCTGGAGAGGTTGCGGGCCTTGATGGCGACGAGTGCCTCCACGTCGCCGGTCTGCCGCGCGAGCGTTTCCATGACATGCGTGATGCGGTAGCGCTGGCCGAATTCCTCGGGGTCCTTTTGGCCCGGGGACACTTGCGGCACCTGTTCCCAACGAGCGGCGGCGCAATGCCGATAGGCCGCCAGACCGCGCTCGCCCAGCACGTCGGCGTAAGTGCCCGCAGCGCCGTAGAAGGTGTCGAAGTGCGTCCGCATCTCCCAATCGAACAAGCGCGCTGCCAAGGCCTCGGGATCGGGCTTCGCCTCGCGGCAAGCGGCCAGGTGCAGTTCCTGCAGTCGGCTCAGGATGTCGCCCATGTAGCCGCTGGAATCGTCCATCTGAAGCATGGCGTCTTCGACTTTGCCCAAGGCGAATTCGGTCAGTTCGATGACTTCTGCCGCGTGGCCGGCCTTGAGCAGGTCCTCGATGGAACTCACGACCTGATCAATCCCGCGCGAGAAATCATAGGACTCCCGGTAATGGACGAAACCGCCGGTGCGCGTGGCGCGCTCGATGGCTTTGCGAATCGCGGCGACGTTGGCGCCTTTGCCGGCGGCCTTGGCGGATTGCAGCAGCAGGCGCTCGCGCAGATGGTTGTCCCGGGTGGCTTGGTCAAGAATCATCTCCACCAGCGCCTTGGTGCTCTGCTTTTCAAGCCAGCCGCGGGCGTCTTCCAGCGTCACCACTGGAGTGTCACCGGCGGGCTTCTTCTTTGCCGGGGTCTCAGACGCCGCCGCCTTTCCGGCCAGCCAGGCCAAGCCCACGGCGACGCAGTGTTTGCAGAAGTTCCCGTCCTCGCCCACGGGGCAAGTGCAGTGATAATCCAGCGCGCCGCCCTCGGCGGACAAGACAACTTGGTAATCGTCCGTCCCTTGCACAGTGGCGGTGAGCTTGCCGACGTGCTCGACGAGGCTGCGCACCTGACCGCTGGCGAAGTACTCTTCGCCGCGCTCGAAGGATCGGCCACCGGCAAGTCGGCTGAGGATCGGACGGGTCAACACCTGTTTGAGATCGTCGGCTGCGGGCATAAAAAGGGCGAAGCAACGCACAACGAGATGGGCGCTCCCGCACGCGGGATTAGAGTTCGTCTAGCGAATAAGTCCTGACGCCCCGGACAAAGATCTCACACCCGGTACTTGGACCCGTGCATAGTTGCTTCGCCGCTAGCAATGAAACGCAGCCTTTGCGGGAATGCAAGCCGGAGTTGTTCACCGCGCACCGCGTGCCCATTCCCCAAGCCTTGAGGACTCCGAGTCTCGGAGCGCGGACATTCTTGTCGGCCTGTGGATGGCCTTTCCGCTCACAGGCGGACAGGAATACCCGCGCTCGTTGCACAAGACTGAGACGTGCCTGGGAGTTCCAGCGCTGTTCTGACCATCCCGTCAACAGTCTGAATAGACGGGGGTTAGTATTTTGTGCGGGACATCGGCGCGGAAATCGGTTTCACTTTCCCGCATGGCACGACGCTCTGTTTGGCTCGATCCGGCGGAACAGGCCGCGTTGGATCAGGTCCGGGTGCGATTGATCACGCCGGAGGAGCAGCCTCGCTGGGATGACCTGATCACCACGCGCCACTATCTCAAGAACGCCACCCTCGTCGGCGAGCAGTTGCGCTACGTCGTCACCGACGCGCAGGGCCAGTGGCTCGCCCTCCTGGGCTGGAGTGCCGCCGCCTATCATCTCAAGGGCCGCGACACCTGGCTGGGCTGGTCGGTCGAGCAACGCCGCCGCCGCCTGCATCTGCTGGCCAACAACGCCCGCTTCCTCCTGCTCACGGCCCCTGGCCAGCTCCCCAATCTGGCCAGTCGCGCGCTCTCCCTCTGCTGCGACCGCCTCGCCGACGACTGGCTCGCCGCTTACGGCCATCCCATCCTGGCCGTGGAAAGTTTCGTGGACGCCCAGCTCTTCCGCGGCACCGCCTACAAGGCCGCCGGCTGGCACGCCCTCGGCGCCACGGCCGGCTTCACCCGCGTGAGCGAGGACTTTTACGTCGCCCATGACCGGCCCAAGACCCTCTATGTCCGCCTGCTCCACCAACGCGCCGCGCAATGGTTGCGCCGCCCGCAACTGCCCGCCGCGCTCGCGCCCTTTGAACGCGAGGTCAAACCGCGCTGCACCCAAAGCGCCGCCGAACTGGGCAGCCTCTGGGAACACCTCCACCGTTCCGTGCCCGAAACCCGCGCCGCCAAGGGCCTGCGCCACAAACAGGCCACCGTCCTGGCCATCACGATCGCCTGGCTGCTCACCGGCCAGCGCGGCGGCCAGCGCGCCCTCGCCCTCTTCGCCCAGAGCCTCACTCAGGCCCAACGCGCCTGCCTGCGCTGCTGGCGCCATCCCCGCACCCAGGAATATGAAGTCCCCGCCGAGAACTGCTTCTACCGCGTGCTCACCGCCGTGCCCGTGCCCGAACTGGGCCGGGCGCTCGTGCAATGGCAGCAACACCGTCACGGCGATCAGGACGGCTCCGTCATCGCCCTGGACGGCAAAACCCTCAAGGGCAGCCACGCCACCCATCTGGTCGGCGCGTTGAACCTCCAGAGCCAGCGCTGGCTCGACCTCGAACGCGTGCCCGCCAAGACCAACGAAATCCCCGCTGCCCAAACCCTGATTGCGCGGCTCGCACTGGACGAACGGATCGCCGTGCTCGACGCCCTGCACACCCAGACCGAAACCGCGCGGGCGATTGTTCAAGCGCAGGGCGGCGACTATGTGCTCTGCCTCAAAGGCAATCAACCCGGACTCCAACGCCAGGCCCAAACGCTCCTTCCGGCGTCGTTTCCCCCCTCGGCACCTGGAGATTGAGGACAACCGGGGCCGCCGCGAACGCCGCGCGATCGTGAGCCGCACCGTGGCCCCCGCTCAGATGAACTTTCCCCACGCAGCCCAAATCGCCCGGCTCGAACGCACCCGCAACCTGAAGGCCCCCCAGAGTGAAACCGAAGTGGTCTGGCTGATCACCAGTCTGAGCGCCGAACAGGCCGACGCGGCAAGGCTCTTGGCCCTGGCGCGGGCGTATTGGGGCATTGAGAACGGCGGGCACGGGCGGCTCGATGGCAGTGCGTTTGAAGATGCCTGCCGCGTGCGCCATCCGGTGGCGGCCACGGCGCTGGGCTGGCTGCGACGCTTTGTGCAGGGGGAATACGCCGCGTGGGCGCGCCGCCAGACCCGCGCTCGCGACCGCACCCAGCCGACCTTCTTCGCGCGCATCCGGGGCGACCCCGCCGCCGCCGTCCGCTTCGTCACCACCCTCGCCGCCAGACTTTAGAGCAGCCCTGCTGGGAGTTCGGACAACGCGTGGCTCTTCTGGACGAGGAGGCGCGGTTTCGCCAAGATGCGAACGCTGAATCCCGGCCACGATGATTGATTCACGCAGGCGCCAACGCGTCTCGGATTCTCGATCCGGTTCGGATTCACAATGACCTTTGGAGACGTTATGCGGAAGCGCGCAGATTGGAATGTCGGTTCGGGGTTGGCCGGTTGCCTGGTCCTGTCCTTGATTTCGTCCGGAGTCCTGACGGCGCAGCCCACCAACTTGGCCGCGGCCGAGGCAGGCCGAGCCGGAGAACTGGTGAGTTGGACCACCTCGCAGGATCATCGAAACATGATGGACCAATTGGGCATCGTCCGGCTGCGGCCCGGCCCCAGCGGACAACCCGGCGCCACGAACGCTGCCAATTACGATCCCGCCAAAGCGAATCCCTTCCCGGACTTGCCGGAGGTCCTGACGCTCAAGAACGGGCAGAAGGTGACGACTCCCGAGATGTGGTGGAGACAGCGCCGCCCGGAAATCGTCGAAGACTTCGAGCGGGAAGTGATCGGGCGCGTTCCCAAGGAAGTGCCCCAGGTGACTTGGACGGTGGTTTCGAATGTCGTGGAGGGGTTGGTTGGCACCTTGCCCGCGAACGGCAAGCGCCTTATCGGTCGCGTGGACAACTCGGCCTGCCCGGCGATCACGGTGGAGATCGGGATGACGGTAGTAACTCCGGCGAAGGCCCAGGGCCGCGTGCCGGTTCTGATGATGTTTGGCGGGTTCTTTGGTGACGGCCTGCCGCGTCCTGCCGGAACGCCGGCGTCCACAAATCGGCCTCGCGAGTTCGGGGGGCCGTTCAAGGATCCTCCCTCCACCGAGCAACTGCTCGCCGCGGGTTGGGGCTACGCCATTCTCAATCCGGGCAGCATTCAGGCGGACAATGGCGCGGGCTTGACGCGCGGCATCATCGGTTTGGTGAACAAGGGACAGCCACGCAAGCCGGACGACTGGGGCGCGCTGCGGGCGTGGGCTTGGGGCGCCGCGCGCGGGCTGGATTATCTGGAAACCGATCCGGCGGTGGACGCGAGGAAGGTGGGCATCGAAGGCGTGTCACGCTTCGGCAAAGCCGCGCTGGTCACGATGGCGTTCGAGCCGCGTTTCGCCGTGGCATTGGTCGGGTCCTCGGGCGAAGGCGGTGCCAAGCTGCATCGCCGCAACTTTGGCGAAGCGGTCGAGAACCTGACTGGCTCGGGTGAGTATCATTGGATGGCGGGCAACTTCCTCAAGTACGGCGCGGCGGAAGCCTCCTTCGGCAGCAAGAACGCGGGCGATCTGCCGGTGGACGCGCACGAACTGATCGCGCTTTGTGCGCCGCGGCCCACGTTCATCAGCTATGGTGTGCCGGAACGCGGCGATGCCCATTGGCTGGACCAACAGGGCAGCTTCATGGCGGTGGTCGCCGCCGGACCGGTGTTCCGCTTGCTCGGCGTGCGTGACCTCGGGGTGACGGAAGACTACCGCACCGCCAAAATGCCGCCGGTGAACACCGGTTTGCTCGACGGCGCACTCGCCTGGCGACAACATGACGGCGGCCACGAGGACCGTTCCAACATGAAACACTTCATCGCGTGGGCCAACCGGCTGCTCCAACACACGCCGCCCGGCGCTTCCGCCGCCAGCGCCCCGCAAGTTTCACAACCCGACCGCAGGCCGGGCTCGGCCAGCCAGCCTCAACCGCGAACTGACGCCAACTCGCGTCTGGCGCACGAGCAGTTGCTCCAGAAGGCAAAGCAGGGCGGGATTGATGTCTATTTCGTGGGCGACTCGATCACGCGCCGCTGGGGCGCTACCGATTACCCGAAGCTGCTGGAGAACTGGCGGACGAACTTCTTTGGCTGGAACGCCGCGAATTTCGGTTGGGGCGCGGATCGGATCGAGAACATTCTTTGGCGGCTGGAGAACGGCGAACTTGACGGCGTCCAACCCAAGGTCATCGTCGTGCAGGCCGGCGCCAACAACGTCGGCACCGAGCCCGGCGACGCCGCGAAGGTCGAAGACATCACCCAAGGGCTCAAGAAGTTGCTGGAGACGTGCCAGGCCAAAGCGCCGGACGCCACCGTGATCCTGACGGCGATCTTCCCGCGCAACGACAACATGGCGGTGATCCCCTCGATCAACCAAATCAACCGCAACCTCGCGCAAATGGCCGACGGGAAGAAGGTTCGGTTTCTCGACATCAACGGCAAGTTAGCGGACCAGGAGGGCAAGCTGTTCCCGGGCATGATGAACGCCGACCAACTCCACCCGGCACTCCCGGCGTATCAAGTCTGGGCCGACGCGTTGAAACCCATCCTGACGGAACTACTTGGCCCGCCCGCGAAAGAGGACCACGCGCCGCCGCCGACGGGTGATCCGAGCGCTCAGAAACAGCCCGGGGGAAGATGATCCCGTCCCGCTGCTGACATCGGTTGTCCGCCAGCGGTCCCTTTCGTTCCCAACGGTGACATTCGCGCCAAACTGGTCAGACAGTGTTGGCCAGTTCCTGCATCAATGCTGGCAGCACAGAGCCCGCACGACCGGCAAGGACGAAGTGCGCCGCATCGGTGAGCGGCGTGGGGTGCGGATTTACTTCCACGATCGTTGCTCCGTGGCGACGCGCTTGGAACGGCAGGTCGGCGGCGGGGTAAACGAGCGCGGAGGTGCCGATGGAGATGAAGATATCGCACGTCGTGCTGGCGCGGACGGCCGCTTCCAACTCCGCCTCCGGCATCGGCTCCTCAAACCAGACCACGTCCGGTCGGAGCATTCTGCCGCAACGCGGGCAGCGAGGCGGGACTTGGCCATCGTCCTTCCATTCCGTGACCAGCGTGCCTTCGTCGAAGCACTTCGTCCGCGTGATGTTGCCGTGCAGCTCGATGACGTTCCGGCTGCCGGCGCGCTGATGCAATCCGTCCACGTTCTGCGTGATGAGGTGGAAGGCGGCAAACCGTTTCTCCAACTCCGCCAGAGCAAGGTGGCCGGCGTTGGGTTGAGCCTCGGCGACGAGTTCGCGCCGCCATGCGTACCATTCCCAAACAAGTTTGGGATTACGCCGAAAGGCGCCTGGCGTGGCGAGGTCTTCGGGGCGGAAGTTCGCCCACAACCCGGTTTGCGCGTCGCGAAACGTCGGCACGCCGCTCTCGGCCGATATGCCCGCCCCGGTGAGCACGGTCACGTTCTTCGCCGTGGCGAGCTTCTGGATCAATTCGGCCGGAACTGTCATGGTAGGGACGCGTTCCACCCGCGTTCCAAATTCCTCCGCGAGAAAACAGGGACGCAGGTGGAACGCGTGCCTACCTGGAACAAAGGGAAGATTGTGGAGAGGG
The DNA here is from genome assembly GCA_964548925.1 of uncultured Verrucomicrobiota bacterium. Lineage (GTDB taxonomy): Bacteria > Verrucomicrobiota > Verrucomicrobiia > Limisphaerales > MWDV01 > MWDV01. The sequence continues at coordinate 17,726 of CAZJTM010000076.1, forward strand.
ATGGACGCAATGGCATCGTTGGATGTTCAACCGGCCTTGAGCGAGGCCATGTCAATGACGAAGCGGTAGCGCACGTCCTGTTTGAGCAAGCGCTCCCAGGCCTCGTTGATCTTTTGAATCGGGATCAGTTCGATGTCCGAGGTGATCTTGTGCCGACCGCAGAAGTCGAGCATCTCCTGCGTCTCCGCGATGCCGCCGATGCACGAGCCGGCAAAGTTGCGGCGTGGCAGAATCAGGCTAAAGGCCGCGATCGGCATGGGCTTCTCCGGCGCGCCGACCAGCGTCAGGGTGCCGTCCAGTTTCAGCAGGCTCAAGTAGGCGTTGAGGTCGTGTTGGGCGGAAACGGCGTCGAGGATGAAATCAAAACTCCCGGCCTGTTTCGCCATCGCGGCGGCGTCCTTGGAAATCACCACTTCGTGCGCGCCCAGGCGCAGGCCATCGGCAACTTTGCCGGGCGACGTGGTGAAGAGGACGACGTGCGCGCCGAACGCGCGGGCGAACTTCACCGCCATGTGCCCGAGTCCCCCGAGGCCCACAATGCCAACCTTCTGGTTGGGGCCGACCTTCCAATGCCGCAGTGGCGAGTAGGTCGTAATGCCAGCGCAGAGCAATGGCGCGGTCGCAGCCAGGTCCAGCCCCGCAGGCACGCGCAGGGCGAAGGCTTCGTCCACAACAATGTTCGTCGAGTAGCCGCCAAAGGTATGCCCGCCGAGGAACTTGTCCGGCCCGTTGTAAGTGAAGACCGGAAAGGCGAGGCAGTATTGTTCGAGGCCAGCCTGGCAGTGGGCGCAGGTGCGGCAGGAATCCACCATGCAGCCCACGGCGCTCAGGTCGCCGACCTTGAATTTGGTCACGCGATCGCCAACGCGGGTGACGCGCCCCACGATCTCGTGACCGGGCACGCAGGGATACAGGGTGCCGGGCCACTCACTGCGGGCGGTGTGCAGGTCCGAGTGACAGACGCCGCAGTACAGGATCTCCAGTTCCACGTCGGTGGAAGTGGGTTCGCGGCGTTGGATGGTGAGCGGCGCCAGGGGTGTGGTCGCGCTCTGCATGGCATAGGACTTGGCTTGGGTCGTTTGCATGGCCTCAAGATAGCGACTTCCGGGAGGGCGTCACGGAGGAAACTCACTTGCACCGCCTCGCTACGTTTGCTCCGCAGGTAGGGAAAGGCAAAAACAAACAGGTTATAGGGTGGCCGGGCCCCAGAAATCGGCCATGAACCCACTGGCGCGGGCAGGTCAGATTACGCCATTCGGGGGATAGCCAGGACGTGCCCGATTCGACTATACCCGTAGTGAAATTCCGCATTCACAACCGAAACCAACGAACCGAAACCGCTATGATTCGCAACTCACAACGCCTTGCGGCCGGCCTGATGGGCTTGATGGCCGCCGGCTTCACCTTGATCAGCCACGCGCAGGTCCCGAATTTCATCGTGGACCAATTGGACACCGACACCTCCCTGAACTTTGGCAACCTCGGGTGGGGCACCGCCTATCCCGTGATTGTCTGGGACGGCGCGGTCAACAAGACGACTTCGCTCGGCCCGAACACCGCGGGATCCGGCTCGGCCCAATGGTCGGTGGACTGGTCCGCCACAGCCTCGGGCGATCAAATCATGGTGACGTATCGGTTTTCCAGCGCCGCCGTGCTCAACTTGGTGAACTACACGAACATCAGCTTCGACATCCGGTTTGACCCGGCTTCGGCCACCGATGGCCAGGGAAGCTTCGGCGCGGTGGAAGTGGATTGGACGCCGCAATCGGACGGCTGGCCGTCCACGCAAGCGGGAACGGCCTTCTTCTACGCGACCAACACGGGCTGGGTCCACGTGGAGATTCCCTTTGACGCTTCCACCAATCCCAAGCTCAGCGCCGTGACCCACGTGGGGTTCAAGATCCAACAGAATCGCACCGGCGCCGCTCTCACCGGCACGACGGTGTTTTGGATGGACAACATCATCCTGCATGGTCGGGCCGCCACTGTCCCGCCTCCCTTCGTGGCGCTTTCGCGGGTCACAACTCCGCCCGGTTTGATGGTCGTCTCGCCCGGCGGCGGCAACGGTTACCGGCGCGGCATGATCCGCACGCTGGATCCGGTCTATGGCACGCCCCTCTACTCTTGGGTCGGACAAGGCGATACTCCCGTCACTTACTCCCTGACCATTGGCAGTTATCCGGCGGGCTACAACGCGTATCAATCCCAGATCTTCCTTGTGCCCAACGGCGGCAATGACACTTCGGTGGATTACAACGCCGCAACGGTTCTGGCGCTGGACATTCGCGACCAACCGGGCGGGACGGCGACCGCCGCATTGCGCTACAAGACCAACCATGCCTACGCCAACGCCTCGGATTACCGCCCCGCCGTGCTCGTTTGCTCGAATGGTGTGGTCGGCACCTGGACCATGACCTTCCGCCACGACACGAACGTCACCGTCACGGCGCCCAACGGCGCCACGACGAATTTCGCCCTGCCTGACGCCGTGCCGCTGGAGTTCTCCAACCCATTGACCGTCTATTTTGGCAACCAACAAAACGGCGCCGGTAACGCCGGCAAGGCGGCCACCTACACCCGCGTGCAGATCACCGGCGCCCTCTCGGCGGACATTGACGACACCTTCAACCGGGCGGATCTCAATCCCGATCCCGCGCAGGCGCAATGGCGGGTGGTGTGCGACGTGCCCAGTTGCGTGTTGATCGTCCGGCCTGATCACCAATGGTGGGCGAATTGGACGCTTCCCGACACGGGCTTTGTCCTCCAAGCCAGCCCCGACCTGATGGGCGGACCTTGGGTGACCGATCTCCAGTGGACCAATGTGGTCAACACGACGTTGGGAAACCGGATGCCGCTGCCGGCCAGCAGCCTTCCGGCTCCCGACCAGAGCTTCTTCCGCATGGTGAAAACCAGTCCGTGAGCCGGGGTGACAGCCGAGCATGAACGCCTCCCAGGGCATCTCCGTTCCGCGGATGCCCTGGTTTCACTTCGAGCGACTTTTACCGCGTGAGCAATCGGCCCACTTGTTTTACAGTCGGCTCATGCGCTGGAAGCCAACGCCGCCACTCGGCCCATTCCGGGTCGTTGTCTGCCTGTTCTTCATGGCGGCGCTGACACGCGCCCCGGGCGCCGCGGAAAACCTCGTCACCAACCTGCATCAGTTTCAACGCCTTGCGGCGGTGGCCCAGCGTGTGACCGCCCCCGTGCAATTGCGGGGCGTCGTCTGCTGGATCGCCCCGGGCGGAGATTTGATCGTCTTGCAGGACGGTTCCGGGGCCGCGTTGTTGGAAGTAAACCCGTTTGGACCGGTCTTGCGCCCCGGAGACGTTGTCGCCGTGGAAGGACTCACCACTGGAACGGAGGGCGTGGACGGTTTTCGCATGGGGAAGACTTTGGTTGTGAACAATGATCGCATCCGTGCCTGGCAGGAAAGCTCCGGCGCTGTATTCCTGAACCCGGGAAGTCATCCCTTCCGTGTGGGATGGTTTGGCCGCGGCGGCACCAATGCTCTGAGAGTACAATACAACGGGCCAGGCCTGGAACAGCAAGTCGTCCCGAACTCCGCTTTGTCTCACCTCTCCGACGCTCCCGCCGCCGCGCCCCGCACCCTCGCCCCCGGCGTACGCTGGCGTAGTTTCCTGGGCGCATGGTGGCAAATGCCGGAGTTCGACCGGTTACGACTGCACGAGCAAGGCGTGGTTGGCAATTTCGATCTCGGCGTCCGAAGCCGGGATGATTATGTGGCTCTCTGTTACGATGGTTGGCTGGAGGTCTCCAAAGCCGGCGTTTACACGTTCACCGTGGCATCAGCCGGGGGCAGCCAATTGCGGATTGGCCTGCCACAAGTCGCAGTTGTCGGGCACGCCGCGCTGCCCGCCCCGCAGCGGGTGGGGCTGGGCCAGATTCTCGCTCCTGAACCCGCCGGCTTTTGGGCCGAAGCGGAGGGGAGAGTGGATTACGTCAGCCGCAGAGCGGACGGTGGGGCCACGCTGACCCTGCGCTCGGATACGGGGATGTTGCGGGCGGAGGTGATCGCAGGTTCTGGGGTTTGGCCGGAAGGGATGTCCTACTCTCGCGTTCGATTGACGGGCGTGTGCTGGAGCGCGGCGACGTTGGACGACCAGCATATCCCGGGGGTCCTGTGGGTGCCGGGGCCGGAACAGATTCAGATTCTGGCCGAGGCCCCGCGGACTTTCGCGGATGACGTCGGCCGCGAGCCGGACCAGCCCCCGGCGACGGCCAGTATTACCACCATCAAGCACCTCAAGCGCGAGGCGGCGATGCAGGGGTACCCCGTCAAGATCCGCGGCGTGGTCACGTGGGCGGAGCGGACGGCAGTGGTGGTGCAGGACTCGACCGCCGGCATTTTCGTGGACGAGGTGGAGGTCAACGACAGTTGCCATGATCGCTTGGGAGAACATTGGGAAGTCGAAGGCATCACCGTCGCGCAGTTCTCGCCCATGATCCGAGCCCGACGCGTGCAACGACTGGGCCGCGGCGTGTTGCCCGAGCCGGCCCGGCCCACGTGGGATCAGTTGATGAATGGCAGTCTCGACACGCACTACGTCGAGTTGCGCGGCATCGCGACCGCCGTGGAGTCAAACCGCGTCACCTTGCTGACCGGCGGTGGCAAGGTCCAAGCCCATCTCCCAGACACGTCGGTCGAGGATCTGCGTTCGCACGAAGGCGCGCTCATCCGCATCCGGGGATGCTTGTGGGCCGTGAAAGACGAGGTCACCCATGTCTTCAAGATCGGCGAAGTGCAAATCCGCGCGGCCCGGATCAACGTGGAGGAAGCTGCGCCCGCCTATCCCTTCGCGACACCGCTCAAGCGCGCGGCGGAGTTGCTGCTGTTCGACGCCCAGGCCGCCCTGCTCAAGCCGGTCAAGGTCGCGGGGCAGGTGGTTCACATTCGAGGCGACGAGCATTACCTGATGGACGGCACGAACGGGCTACGCTTCATCCCACGCGCGGCGGTTCGCTTGAACGTGGGCGACCAAGTGGAAGTGGTGGGTTTTCCAGAGTTGGGCGGTCCCTCGCCGGTTCTCCGCGAGGCGTTGGTCAGGCAAACGGCGCACGGCGAACCGCCCGCGCCCTTGCGCCTCGCGGAAGACTTCCGATTGCCGGCGGACCTGGATGCCCGGCGCGTGCGGCTGGAGGCGTTGCTGCTGAACCTGAGCAAAGACCCGCACGATCAGGTGCTAGGTTTGCAGGCGGGACCGCATGTGTTTGTCGCCCGGCTGCCGGCCCGGGAGGCGGCGCCAGTTTCCTTTCCGGTGGGCAGCCGGCTGGAATTGACGGGAGTATTCGCCGGGCGGATCGGAAGCCGCGCCGAGGGACGGCAGGTGGATTCCTTTGAACTGCTGCTGCATTCTCCCGCCGATGTCCGGCTGCTGGCCCGCCCGGCGTGGCACACCTTGCGGCGCATGATGGTGGTCGTGGGCGTGTTGGTCGGCGGGTTGTTGCTGGCGAGTGTTTGGATCACGCTGTTGCGACGGCAGGTGGAACAGCGCACCGTCCAGTTGCGCGCCGAAATCCAGGAGCGGGAGCGGGCGGAGCAACTGCGGGCCGTCGAGGCGGAGCGCTCGCGGATCGCCCGGGATTTGCACGATGATCTGGGCTCGAGCCTGACGGAGATCAGCCTGTTGGCGGACGCCGGTTTGGGGCATCCGCCCTCCCCGGAACGTGCCCTCGGCCGCTTCCGCACCATCGCCGCCAAGGCCCGCGCGCTGGTGCAGGCGCTGGACGTGATTGTGTGGCTGGTGAACCCGAGCAAGGACGCGCTGCCGTTTCTGGTTGGCTACTTGGGCAGCTACGCGGAGGAATTCTTGGGCGCCTCGGGCCTGGGCTGTCGGTTGAAGATTCCGATGGACATGCCGGCGCCGCGGCTGAATGCCGACGTGCGGCACAACCTGTTCCTCGCGGTCAAGGAGGTGCTCCATAACGTGGTGCGCCACGCCCACGCCAGTGAGGTGCGCGTGACCTTCGCGTTGCGCGACGGCATGCTGGAGATTGCCATCGCCGACAACGGGCAGGGTTTCGATCCGTCCACGCCCGTCGAGGGCAATGGGCTGGCCAACCTGCGCCAGCGCCTGGCCGGCATCGGCGGACGCTGCGAAATCGAGGCGCAACCGGGCGCCGGGGCGACTGTCCGACTGACGCTGCCCTTGCCCTCCAGCCCGCAAACCGTGTGACGCCGTTATGATTACCGTGGCCATAGTTGAAGACAATCAAACGGTGCGCCAGACCCTTGGCGAACTCATCGAGGCCACGCCCGGTTACCGGTGCGTTTGCACCTGCGCCACGGCGAAAGAGGCGATGGTTGAGATTCCACGGCTCAAGCCGGAAGTCGTGCTGATGGACATCCACCTGCCCGGCGAATCGGGAATTTCCTGCACCGCGCGGTTGAAGGCGAAGATGCCCGAACTACAGGTCATCATCCTCACGGTTTACAAAGACACCGAACTGATCTTGCGCGCGTTGAAGGCCGGGGCAAGCGGCTATCTGCTGAAACGGGCCCAAACCGATGAAGTCCTGCGCGCCATCGCCGAGGTGCGCTCGGGCGGCGCGCCGATGACCAGCGAGATCGCGCGCCTGGTGGTGCAATCTTTTCAGGCCCAGCCGGCGAGTGACTTGGGAGAACAAGGACTCTCCCGGCGGGAGACGGAAATCCTGAGCCTGCTCTCGGAGGGGATCACCAACAAGGAAATCGCCCTCCGGCTGGGGATCAGCGCCGAAACCGTGCGCACGCACTTGGGACGAATCTACGAGAAGCTGCACGTGCAGGGCCGAACCGAGGCGGTGACGAAATACTTGAAAGCAGGTGGCAATGCGTAGGAACTTCGAACTCGGACGTTGTATCAGAAACGCGGTGCTTCTGCTTGGAGCTGTGGCCGCCACGGTCGCACGTGGTAGCGTTGAGATCGTTCCGTTGAATCCCGGCCAACCGTGGCAGCGAATGGAGTTCCTGATCACGGGTGTCCCTGTCGTCGCGAATCCGTTTGATCCTGACCTGATCCGCGTGGAGGGTGCGTTTGTTTCGCCGGAGGGACAAACCAGTTCCGTGCCGGCGTTCTGGTACCAGGGCTATCAGCGGCGGCTCTCTGGCGGCAGCGAAGTCTTGAGCACCGTCGGTGCGGGCGAGTGGCGGTTGCGGTTCACGCCGCAGACAACCGGGAGTTACTCGTTGGCCGTCTCCATCGTCACGAACGGCTTCGCGTGGGCAAGCCCGGTTACCGCGAACTTCGCGGTCACCGGGAACGCTCCTGCTCGCCACGGCTTTGTGCGGGCGAACGCCAATGGACAGTACTTTGAAACCGGCGATGGCCAGGCGTTGCCGCTGATCGGTGCGAACGTCTGCTGGCACGGCTCGCGCGGGACGTACGATTACGACAATTGGTTCACCGCCATGCAAGCCGCCGGCGAGAACTACGCCCGCTTGTGGATGTGCCCGTGGGCGTTCGGGCTCGAAACCGACGCGACCTCGCTCAACCGCTATCGGCTCGACCGTGCCTGGCAACTGGATTACGTCCTGCAACTTGCCGAGCAGCGCGGCATCTATTTGGAACTCTGCCTCGATTATCACGGCATGTTCGCCGTCGAACCCGACTACTGGGGCGGCAACAACT
>CAZJTM010000077.1:0-25297 GCA_964548925.1 uncultured Verrucomicrobiota bacterium
CCAACTATTAACCATGAGCACGACCAGTCAAACTCTGAAGCCCCGCCACTTCGCCAGCGACAATTACTCCGGCATCTGCCCCGAAGCATGGGCCGCCATGGCCGAGGCCAACACCCGTCACGAGGTCAGCTACGGGGAGGATTCCTGGACACAGAAAGTCTCGGACTTGCTCCGCGAGGTGTTCGAGAAGGACTGCGAGGTGTTCTTCGTCTTCAACGGGACGTCGGCGAACTCGCTGTCGCTGGCCACGCTGTGCCAGTCGTATCACAGCGTCCTTTGCCACGAACTGGCGCACGTGGAGACGGCGGAGTGCGGGGCGCCGGAGTTTTTCGCGAACGGGAGCAAGATTCTGCTCATGCCCGGCGCGAACGGCAAGGTGACGCCGGCCGAAATCGAGAAGGCCGCGCACCGGCGCACTGACATTCACTATCCCAAGCCGCGCGTGCTCAGTCTCACGCAGGCGACGGAGGTCGGCACGGTCTATTCCGTGGCGGAGTTGCACGCGCTCACGGCGACCGCCCGCGGTTGCGGGCTGCGCGTTCACATGGACGGCGCGCGCTTCGCCAATGCCGTCGCCGCGCTGAACGTGCCGCCCAAGGAGATCACCTGGAAGGCGGGCGTGGATGTGCTCTGCTTCGGCGGGACGAAGAACGGGCTGGCCGTGGGCGAGGCGGTGGTGTTCTTCGACCGCGAACTGGCGCGCGAGTTTGACTATCGCTGCAAACAGGGCGGGCAGCTCGCGTCCAAAATGCGGTTCCTCTCCGCGCCGTGGCTGGGGATGTTGAAGGACGGCGCGTGGCTGCGGCATGCGCGCCACGCAAACGCGATGGCCCGGCGGCTGGAGGCCGGGTTGCGCGGCTTGCCGGGCGTGCGGATCAGCTATCCCGTCGAGAGCAACGCGGTGTTTGTCACGATGCCCGCCGCCGTCGAGAAGCAGATGCACGAGCGCGGCTGGAAGTTCTACACCGGCGTCATCACCGGCGAGGAATCGCGGCTGATGTGCAGTTGGGACACCACGCCGGAGGATGTGGACGGCTTCGTGGCGGATCTGCGGGAACTGACGAACGCGACTTAACGCCGAGACGCGGAGGGCGCGAAGCAACGCAGCACGGCGAATCGGATGCCAGGCTCGAATCTCGCGAAGCGTCTGGAGTGCGCGTGCTTGAGCACCGCTCTCGGACCGAGACGAAACTGCGGTGGCGACTGGCATGGTGGGGGAAGAGCGGCGGTAAACCGCGCGCACCCCCGCCGCCTCGCGAGATTCGAGCCTGGGCTCCGTGATCCTGCCAGTTGCACGCCCACCGGCCATGCCCCGCACAAACAATGCGGGCGGCACCAGCGCGAGGCTCGTGCCGCCCGGAGTGATTGGCTTTCTGGAGGTTACTTCGCCGCTTCGGCCGCTGCTTTTTCCGCCGCGGCTTTGTCGGCCGCCGCCTGCTTGGCCTCGGCCTTGGCCTTGTCCAGTTGTCTCTGGACTTCCACCGGCGGCTTGCCCCACTTGCCATCGGTCCAGCGATAGAGCCGGCCTTCGTCGTCATTCAGAAAGGCGTAGATCCACCAGGCGAGGAACAGCGCCACCAGCACCTTGGGCAGCGCGGAGGATTTCTCGGCGTAGCGGTCGCTCACATCCACGTGCGAACCGGCCGGCAACTTGGCGATGCCGGTGAGGCTGGTGCCGAACGGCACGTTCACCCGGGCCTTCGCGTTCACGGCCCAACCGTTGGCGTCGAGAATCGGGCCGAGGTTGCGCTTGCGGAGTTTCATGTAGGCGAGGATCAGCGACGGCAGCGAGATCAAGAGCATGAGGCCGATGATAATCAACGGCAGTTGCCACGGGGCGATGCCTTTGAACAAGCCGAGGAAGTAAGCCAACGCGCTGCCGATGGCGCCAAACGCGACACCCATCGCGGCCACCACGCCCACGTCCATTTTCTTGGGCTCGGCGGGTTTGAGCTTGTCCGCCTGGGCGGTGGCTTCGGCGGTCTTGGCCAGTTTTGCGTTCGCATCCGCATCGGCGGCGGCGGCGCGCTTGGCGATTTGCTCCTCGATGAGGCGAACAAGCTTCTTGTAAGGCGACCAGAAGGCCTGCCGCAGGCTGATCGGGTTGGCGAGAATCTTGGTGATCGTGGCGTCGTAATCGAGTCCCTTGCGGTCGTAGAAGATGCCGTTGCGGCCAACCATCAGGTTGTCGTCGTCGCCCTGCGAGAAGATGGCGACGATGCTCTTCTTTTCGCCCGTGCCCTTGCGCACGCAATCACAGTAGGCGAGGTAAGCGCCCGCGAGGCCAGCCATGGCGGCGTGCTTGCCGGCGTCTTCCACGGTCAGGCACAGATTGCAGGAGCGCTGGTCCAAGTAGAGGGTCCCGGCTTGGAAGATGGCCGGTTCGCCGCCGTCGTAGAGGTCTTTGAAGTTGACGAAATTGGTGCAGAGCTTGTGCAAGTCGCGCACGAAACGCACCAGCTTTTCCACGTTCGCGATGGACAGGGCCTCGGGTTCGAGCGCCTTGTCCTTGGCAATCAGGGCGGCGATGGTTTCCCTGGCCTTGCCGCCGAGAATCTCGCGCACGCGCTTGATGCCGAGTTTCTCGACGGACGCGCCGGCCTTGCCCGCCACCCAGCTTTCATAGGCGGCGAGTTTCGCCTGAAGCGCGGCCCAATCGGCCTCGGTCAACTCCGCCTTGTCGCCCAAGAGCGGTTTGACGGCGTGGGCGTGCAGCGCGGCGACCGCGCCGGCGTGCGCGGGGTTGACCGCGCCCTTGAGCGGGAGCGGTTTGCCGGCGGCCACTTGCGCCAGCGGAAAGCCGGCGATCTCCGCCGCCGTGATGCTCAGGTCTTTCGCGGCCACGGCGAGGTATTCCTCTTCCTTGCGATTGAGCACTGCCAGGGCGCGCGGGTCAAAGGCGGCGAGCCGGCAGCGGCCAAAGTAATCATCCACCTTCGTCTTGAGTGCTTTCACGGCGGCGCTGGCCGCGGCCGTGCCGTCCCCGGCGGGCAGCACGGTGGCGGCGTCCGTCTCGGCTTTCTTGGCCCACGCGTCAAACGCGGCGCATTCGGCAAAGAAGGCGTCGGCCTTCGCCTGGTCAATCCCCGGCTTGCCGGAGCGGTCATTGACCGTGCCCTGACAGGCCATGATGTCGGCGATCACGGCCTTGGTGGCGTCGTCAGGGGCGGACTCGGGGATGATGACCCCGTCGCCATTGAACGTGGTGTTGGCGAAAATCTTGTTGGCGTCCGAGGCGTCGGCGAGCGAGATGGCGGCGGCGTCCTTTTTGCCGAGGTTGGCGCAAATCTGTTTCGCGGAGGCGAGAAGCTGCTTGCCCTCGGGAGTGGCGTCGTTGATGGCGGCCAGGGCGACCGCATCGCCGCCCTTCACCAAGTCATCCGGATTCTTGAGCATAGAGCCGGCCCACTTGACGGCGGCGATCAACTCGGGCGCGCGGATGCGGCCGTCCTTGTCCGTGTCAATGAGCGCGGCGGTTTTGGGGTCGAACTCGAGCCCGGTGGTGGGGCAGGCCAGGGCGACCCAGAGTTTCTGGTCGAGCTGGTCGAGATGCATCAGGTCGGCGCCCGTTTCGAGTTTGACCTGGTCGAAGCCGCCGGCGCGAAAGAAGCGCCAGCGCGTGGGATTGGTTGCCGTGTTCATGTTGTTCACCATGGTTCTGGGTTTCACGTTTGCCCCTCGCGCTCCCGACGTTGCTGGCCGACCCGAGTGAGTGGCGGGCTCTTGCCGCGCGGCGTCGGGTGAGCTTGGGTGCGAACGCGGCTATTCTTAGGAGGTTTGGCGGGAAATGCAAATGGAAGTCGCGGCGGGCAGCAATTCCGCAAAGTGGTTCCTGGGCTGGGCTGTTATCGGGAAGCCAGAGAGGTTCTTTCAAAACTCCCGCCGGCTGAGGGCAGCCGGCTTACAGGGCGCGGATTGGCGTGCGATTCTTGTAGGCTGCGTGCCCTCACGCGGCGCGTTTCTCCGGGTCTTGAAAGAGCCTCCAGATTCTTCTCGGTTTGGTTGCTCGAAGAAGGCGTCGCTGTGGTAACGGCGTTTCCATTCCTTGAGACTGGGCTGGCTGAGGCCCACTTCGGCGGCGAACTGGGTGCCAGGCTCGCCGGTCTGGATCCAGTGCTCGACGTGGTGTTTGCGGAAAACCTCGCGGGCGTTTTGTTCGGCATTGGTCTGGAGATGAAGTTACCGGGGGGCGATGCTGCCACCGCTGACGGCGTTCGTCCTGTGGGCGAGGCAGGGCGGCGGGAGAGAGCAGCGGGCAGACGGGAGGAGGCAGAAAGCACGGAGGTCAAGGATGGCAGGAACATCGAGGGCAAGAACATGGAGACCTCTTCTGAGACGTCTTCCGGCCACCAATCTTCCTGCCTGCACTTCCTGCCGGCGTGGCTACTCCCAGTGGGTCAGAAGTCCACCCGCAATTCGCGCGGGGTGGATTCGTTCGGGAAGCGAATCCACAGCAACTTTTCGGAGGCGGCATAGGTGAAGTCCGGCTGCGTTTGTCCGGCGAGGGCAACTTGCCGAGGCGGCTTGGGCGCGTGCAGCAGCACCACCGCAGGCGTGCCGCCCACGCCTTCCACAGTGAACAGGAGTTGGGCAGAACGGTTTCCTTTTGCTGGCAGGGCTTTGCAGGCCGAGGCCAGCACCCGCGGCGGCCCACCCTTCACTGAATCCAAATCCACTAGGAACACCCGTGTGCCGGGGGTCAACGTCACCGCGTTGCGGACACGCAGTTCAGGGTCAAAGAGATTCACAAACCGGCCCGTGAGTTCCTTCAGGGCGCCGGGGATGGATTCGTCCAAGCCGGCCCCGATCACGTAGGGTCCACGCCGCAACAACAGGTAATTCGTCTCGCGCCACTTGATCTTGGAGTAGGTCGCTGATCCTCGCACGAGATCAAGCAACCGAACATCACCTTCGGCGCTGGCAGCCAGCTTCGCCGGGTTTTCACGCAGCCACAGGACGCTGCCTTTGCCCACCGGCATCCGGCCACCCTTGGTCCAATCCTCTTTGCTCGTCAAACCGAGTTGCTCGAACAGATGCTCCCTTGGCGTCGAGAAGCGGCTTCCCTCGCTGTTCCACCATTCGCGAACGCGATTGTAGGGATCAGAGTCGTCATCAATCACCACCAATGCCCCGCCGCGCTTCACCCAGTCGGCGAGCGGCGCGTGAACCTCCGGGCTCAACGGTTTCTGGCCGTGATAGCTCAGCAGCAACACACGGAAGCCATCGAGGTAACGCGGCACGGTGACGTTTTCCAATTGCACGGGCGTGACGGGCATGCCGCGTTTGAGCAACGGCAGGGCGAGACCATAGACCTGACTCAGATGCGGGTCGCTGGGCGCCGGGTCGCCGCGCTGGAACATCAGCGAGTCGCTCACCAGCACGCCGAGGCCGGTGGTGCCGCAGTCCCACGTGACGCGCTTCTGGTTCATGTCGTTCAGGGCGTTCATCACGACTTGGAGCTCAGTGGCGTAGGCGGGCGGGATCGGCTCGCGTTCCTCGCGCTTGGCTTTCTTGGGATAGCGTCCGCCAAAGACGCGCTCCGGCCAGGGCGCGACTTCGTATTGCCAGACCTCCGGCTGGAGCAGCGACGCGGTGAGCGTGGACTCCCAATTCACGCGGTAATCCTCCCAGTCGTAGTTCGGGTTGTCCTCGATGGGATCGTTCAAGTACCAAACCGTGCGACCCGTGGCCCGGACGAGGTTTTGCATCACGCCGTATTCGAGGAACGCGGTTTCAAATGTCCGCTCGCGTGCCACGCCGCGATAGACGTTCGGCGTGCGTGACGTGCCAGTCCACACTTGCGCGATGTAGCCGTCGCAGCCGTTGAGCCGCGCCAGGCTCGATTCTGGACTGACGATGCGCCAGTGGGCGTAGTTCAGCAAACTGTGCGTGGGCACGTAGCAGCGGACCTTGCGCCCGGTGCGCTGGTTGAAATCCTGGATGTGATCGAACACCTGCTGCAACGCGCGGCGGTAGAGGAAATACTTGAGCTTCGAGGCACGCCACTGGGCGTCCACCGAACTGTGCGGCGGCTGCCACTCCTCGCCGTAGAAACAGCGCCACTCGCGTTTGAAACCCTCCGAGTAGCCGCTGCGCACCCAGAACTCCGGTTCTTCCAGGTGAATCGCTTCCGCGCCGGCGCCGAGCGCGCGTTGGACGCCCACGCACAGGAACTTCCCGAAGTTCGTGCCCGGGCACATATAATAGACATCGCCGCCGTGGCTGATCCTCTGGCCGTTCCGCTCCGTCTGGGCTTCGTCCTCGTGGTTCACACCGTCGAACCGGCCGTAGAGATAATCTTGGTAATTGCCCCACGAAACGCCCGTCATCACGTGAATGCGGTAGCCACGGTCACGCCAGGTCCGGATGCGCGCGGGCAGACCCGGATCAATGCCATAGACGATCGCCACATCCGAGCGCAGGTTGCCGGCATTGCTCCACGCGCCGCCGGTTTGAAAACAGGTGCGTTCGAGCGCTTGGTCCGGGTCCGGCGGGAAAGGCGGGGGCAACTCGGCGGCAAAAGCCGGGACGGTGGCAACTGCCAGCAAGGCGGGCCAGAGACATTCCTGATTCAGCATGGCAGTGGAATGTCCGAATCGCAGGAAGAACTCAAGCCGCCATTCTCAACGCAGCGATGCCCGGGGACGAAGGGCCAGAACGGGAATGCTCCGGGGCTTAACGACCACCGCCTGATGGGCGCCGGCCGCTACGGCTTCTTCTCGAACTTCAACGATGCCGAGTTGATGCAGTAGCGCAAGCCGGTGGGCGCGGGGCCGTCGTCGAACACATGCCCCAGATGCCCGCCACACTTGGAGCAGAGCACTTCGGTGCGCACCATGCCATGACTGTGGTCCGCCGCCTCCGCCACCGCGTTCGTGCCGGCGGGGGCAAAAAAGCTGGGCCAGCCGCAGCCGGAATCGAACTTGGTTTCCGAGGCGAACAACACTTCGCCACAACCGGCGCAGCGATAGGTGCCCGGTTCTTTCGTATTCCAGAATGCGCCCGTGAAGGCGCGCTCCGTGCCTTTCTGCCGCAGCACACGAAATTGCTCCGGGTTGAGTTGCTGTTGCCACTCGGCTTCGGTTTTGACGATTGTGGGCTGCATGTTCGTGGACGAAACCCGCGCGACGCGGTTCGTGACATCGCCGGCCAGCGTATGGTGGGCAACCACCAGCGCGGCCAGCAACCCGCCGCCCAGAGCGAGGGCGAACCATTCCCAACGCGGTTTCATGCCGGAAAACTTGTCCGCCCAATTCGGGAAGTCAAATGGCGCGGCCCCGCCGAAAAAGCTGGCGCGAGGCCCGTTCTCGGGCCACTACTGCGGCCATGTATGAACATCGCATCGGCATTATTGGCGGCAGTGGCCTTTATGAAATCGAAGGCTTCACCGGGCAGAAGTGGGTGACGGTCAAGACGCCGTTTGGCCCGCCGTCGGACGAGTTGCTCACCGGCACGCTGGCCGGGCGGCAGGTCGTTTTCCTCCCCCGCCATGGCCGCGGTCACCGGCTGCTGCCCAGCGAGTTGAACCATCGCGCGAACTTGTGGGCGATGAAGAAGCTCGGCGTGGCGTGGGTCCTTAGCGTCAGTGCCGTGGGCTCGCTCCAGAAGAAATACCGCCCGTGCGACATCGTGATGGTGGACCAGTTCGTGGACCGCACAAAGCGCGACTTCGAGCACACCTTTTTCGGGCGTGGTATCGTGGGGCACGTGGCCTTCGCCCATCCTATTGCCGAGGAATTGCGTCAGTTGCTTTTGCAATCCGCCCGCGCCTGCAAGGCCCGCGTTCACGACGGCGGCACGTACGTGAACATGGAAGGCCCGGCCTTCAGCACTCGCGCGGAGTCGCTCGCGAATCACCGGCTCGGCTACGACGTCATTGGCATGACGAACCTCGGCGAGGCCAAGTGCGCCCGCGAAGCCGAGATCGCCTACGCCACGATGGCGATGATCACGGACTACGATTGCTGGAACGAGGACCACGACCACGTCACGGTGGAGATGGTCATCGCCAACCTGACCCGGAACGCAGCCACCGCCAAAGCCATCGTGCGGCACGTGATCCCGCGCATTCCGGCGACGCCCTGCTGGCCGTGCCACGACGCGCTCAAGAACGCGATTATGACGGACCGGAAGCTCTGGCCGGCGAAAACCAAGCGCGACCTCGCGCCGTTGCTGGCGAAATACCTTTGATCCCTTGCCTGCCGTGAATTGGCAAGAACCTCAAGGGAACCGGCGGAGATTGATTTGGAGGCCATGCGCGCGTGTGCCAGCTTGAGGCCGTGACAACAAATTGTTCTTCCCGCCGACGAGCGATTCCGTTCGTCCGAGAAGCTGCTTGGTTCATCGGCAGTCTTGCGCTGACGGCCTGCGGTCGGTTCGCGGCCCAAGCCCAGTACCCCAATGTCTCCGAAACCATCGCCGCCGACCAACGCTCCGACGAAGCGTTCGCGCGCGCTCGACCCGTCATCTGGCAGTGGGTGGCGAAGGCGAACCCCTGTTTTCCGGGCGCCGCCGAGCCGAAAGAATTGCCGCAGGCGAACCTTCCGGCTTGCCCGACGCCCGGGAGGAATCGAACGGCTTGAATCCGCAGCCCCATCCGACGCAACTGCGGACCTCAACGGCGATGGCCACACGAACATCGAGGATTTCATCAACGAGCTCGACCCACGCGGGCCGAAGGTGGATTGGACGGACTTGAAGAACAACGTGGACCCGCGAGAAACAACGGCGCGCAAATGACCGAAGGTGTCTCAGTGCGGAGTTCAGCCCGGCCAAACCCGCAGCCCTTCGCCATGGTGCTCCGGCGCAAGTTCTTCACGCTGATTTGCACAATCTCCGGCTGGCGAAGACTCGCTGGTGCGGAGATGCTGCAGGGACTGTTACACATGAGAATCCGTACCGGCCTCCTTGTGATCCTTCTTGGCACGCCCGCGCACGCGCAATTGCCAGCCTTCCCGGGCGCGGACGGCGCCGCGGCGAATGTTGCCGGCGGGCGAGGCGGGTTGGTCTATCACGTCACCAAGCTGGATCGGAAC
The DNA here is from genome assembly GCA_964548925.1 of uncultured Verrucomicrobiota bacterium. Taxonomy (GTDB): domain Bacteria; phylum Verrucomicrobiota; class Verrucomicrobiia; order Limisphaerales; family MWDV01; genus MWDV01. Next base: position 9,036 of record CAZJTM010000077.1, read on the forward strand.
TTCAGCGACACCGCGGCGGGCACGCTCCGCTACGGGTTGAGCGACGCCAATTTCCCCGCCGGCGTGCCGCGCACGATCGTGTTTGATGTTGGCGGCACCTTCTGGCTGGGCCGCTACGGCGCCGAGCGCGGCCACGACAACGGTTGGGACACGCAGTCGCGCCTGAGCATCGGCAGCAACCTCACCCTTGCCGGCCAGACGGCGCCGGGCGGGGTGTTCATCATGGGCGGCGTGGTGAAAATCGGCGGCACCAACGTGATCCTGCGCCACGTCACGATTGCCCCCGGCTACGGCTTGCGGAATTTCGCCAAGCCCGAGGATGGGGTCTATCCGACACCGGGGGATTTCCCGGATTCCTACGTCTATGACGCGCTCGATGTGAGCGGGCAAAACGTGATGATTGACCACGTGACGGCCGTCTATGCCACGGACGAAACGTTCTCCGTCAATGAACTGGCCCACAACGTCACCCTCCAGAACTGCAACATCTCCCAAGGCCAGAACTACCCGCAGTGGGACGCCGAGGGCGGCGGCTATACCGGGCACGCGTTGGGCTCCCTGTTGCAGGCGGGATCGAACTTCAGAATCAGCGTCCTCCACAACCTCTACGCGCATCAGAAGGGCCGGATGCCCCGCGTCGGGAGCGAGGTGGGCACCGGCGCGATCAACGATTTCCGGAACAACGTCTTCTACAACTGGCTCGGCACGGCGGGCGGCGGCGCAAGCGGACAGCCCAGCTTTAACAACTTCCTCCACAACTTCTATCTGGCCGGGCCGGGAGGGGACAACCCCGTCGGCGGCTCGAACAGCAACCTCGTCCACGCCGCGGGCGGCACGGGGATCTTCAACGGGGCGAGCAGTTCCGCCACCCGCGCTTACGTGAGCGGCAATCTCAAGGACACGAACAAGGACGGCGACCCCCACGACCCCGTTTCCGCGGATGGCAGCGCCAACTTTGCTTCCACGTCGCTCCAAGCCGCCGCGTACGATGTGAACCTTGGGGTCACCCTGACGGCCAGCAACGCGTTGCGCAACGTCCTCCGGCACGTCGGCGCGCGTTGGTGGGAACGCGGCTACGACTTCACCCTCGGTAACACCCACGCCATCCGCACCGTGGACGAGCGGCTGGTTCACGAAACCTGGACGGGCGCCGGCAAAATCATGGCGTGGGCGGATGACCCGTTCAACCCGGACGGCGCCGAAGGCGCCGAGTGGCGCGACCTGCTGGCTTTGCGCGCCGACACCAACACCTTCGCCGCGCCGTTCACGCGCCCGCCCGGCTGGGACACTGACGGGGACGGGATGCCGGACGCGTGGGAACGCGAACATGGGCTCGATCCAAACGTCGCGAACCACAACGCGGACTTCGACAACGATGGCTACACGGACCTGGAGGAATACCTGAACGACCTCGCGGCCTGGCCCGCGCCGGGGGTCATCGTGTTTACGGGCCACACCAATCACCGCTTCGCCGAAATCCACAACTGGCAAGTGAGCGGCGTGGCGGTGAACATCTCCGGCCAGGGCACGGTGACGACGGCTTCGCGGTGGCAACCCAGCCGCCACGACACCGCAGTCCTCAGCAACCGCACCACCGTGGTGGACGCGGTCGGCCAGCACGCGGGCACGCTGCGGCTCACGAACGCGGCCTCGCTGGCCGTCACCCACGGCTGGTTGAGCATCGCCAACACACTGGAAATCGGCGCGGCCTGCACCGTCTCGGTGCAGGCTCCCGGCAGCCTGCGGATCACCAACTACCTCGTCAACGAAGGCACGCTGCGCTTGGCGGGCGCGGCCATGCTGACGGTGGGCGGCGGCTTCACGAACCTGGGCCGGCTCGACCTCATCACTTGGAATGGCGCCATGCCGACGGGTTTTGTGAATCTAGGAACGGTGCTGGACCGCGACGCCATCCGGGTGGAATCCGCCTGGTTGAAGGGAGCGGACTTGGAACTGACGCTGCACGGTTATGCGGGCCACCATTATCAGTTGCAGTGGCGGGAGGCCCTGGCTGGCGGCGATTGGCTGAGCGCCGGTCCAGTGGTGCCAGGCGCCGACGGCCCGTTGACGCTGACCCATCAAGGCGGCGGCAACGCGACACATCGGTTCTACCGCGTGGTGGTGGACCCGTGATGCATCGCCGAATTCCACTCAGCCGATTAGCCCAACGCTCGGGAAGGCCGGCGGAGGCACGGGGCGGATTGGGGAATCCGCGATGCGGCAAGGTGGAATCCTGTGCGACCGGCGCCCTCCCCAGCAACCTCGGCGTAGCGGCGTCTCGATAGAGCGCCGCAAACCCCTGGAGGAGGAAGATGGCGGCGCTCTGCCGAGCCGCCACTACGGTTCAAGGCGCGAATCCATCTGGGAAGCCTACCCCGGCGAGACTGAGGCAGGAGAGGGATTACGCGAGCCGGCTTTCTCCGTTTGACGGCCATTTCACGGAATCCCTGGCATACGTCCTGGTTGGCCCGTCGTTTTCCGCTGGATTCGATTGGCCATCCTGCCACACTTTCGCCCCAGCAATGGAACACCTGCATTCCCAACACCCCGTTTCGCCGTTTGGCACCGCGCTCTCGAATCGCCAGCGCTTCCTTGCCGCCTGCCGTTGCCAACCGGTGGATCGTCCCCCCGTCTGGCTCATGCGACAGGCGGGCCGCGTTTTGCCCGAATACCGCGCGCTCAAAGAGAAGCACTCCTTCCTCGAACTCGTTCAGACACCTGACCTCGCCGCCGAGGTCACGCTCCAGCCCATCCGCCGGTTCGATTTCGACGCCGCCATCCTGTTCAGCGACATCCTCGTTGTGAACGAGGCCCTCGGCCAGAATTACCGCTTTCGCGAAACCGGCGGCATCGAGATGGATTTCGCCGTGCGTGACGCCAAGGATGTCGAGCGACTGCAAGTCGGCGCCGTGCGCGAGCGGCTCGATTACATGCCGCAGGCGCTTCGACGCATTCGCAACGAACTGGGCGACCGCACCGCGCTCATCGGCTTTGCCGGCTCCCCGTGGACGCTCGCCAACTTCATGATGGAAGGTGGCAGCGCCGATTCGTTCACTCGGGCCAAGACCTTGTTCTACGAAAACCCGCCGCTCTTCGGCCAACTCTTGGAAAAACTGACCGCCGCCGTCACCGAACTATTGCGCATGCAGATCGAAGCCGGAGCGGACGCGGTGCAGGTTTTCGATAGCTTGGGCGACTTGCTTGCCCCCAGTGCCTACGCTGAGGCCTCTGCCAAATGGATGAAGCAGATTGTGGCCGGGCTTGGGGGGCGCGTCCCTGTGATTGTCTTTGGCCGTGGCCAGCACGCGAGCTGGGATGTACTGGCAGACACTGGGGCTCAGGTGCTGGGCGTGGATTGGCAGGTGAAGCTTGCCGAAGTCGCGAAACGACTGCCTGCGAACATCGCCGTCCAGGGCAATCTCGACCCGTTCTTGCTCACTACTGCACCGGAAACCGTTGCCGCCGAAGCCCGACGAATCCTCGACGAGATGCACGGTCGTCCCGGCCACATTTTCAACCTCGGCCACGGCGTGCCGCCGTCTGCGAAGATCGAGTGCCTTCAGGCCCTTGTTGACGCGGTTCGCGCCTGACCGGTGAGCCGTGTGGTTCGTGCGTTCCCGGAGTTGGCCGATCCCGCCGGGCAATCAGCCCGCCAGACTCATCAGCCGCTGCAGCCGTGCCAGGCAGAGCTCGCGCCGCTCCGCGACCAGTGGCGTTTGCGAGATCCGCGCCTGGATCGTCTCCGGCTTCGCCAAATGATGCCGCAGCAATCCGGTCACGAACGCCTCGTCCTTTTCGCGCCCGGCCACGAGTTTCGACACCGCAAGATCGTGGACTTCCAAGCACAGTCCGGCGCCGCCGCCGGTGTTTTCGTTGCGCACAGGAATCAGCCGCTCGCGCCACCCTTCTGGCAGGACCGCCGTCTCCGCGCCCACGCCATGCGCGTAGTAGCCGAAGGTTTGGTGAAAGGGGGAGCCCTCGCCGATTGAGCCGTCAATCAGATCGCTATCGGCCTCTGACCGCAGCGAAAAAACGTCTGCTTCAATGGAGGCCAGCAACTCCTGCGGTGCCTGGGGAAACTGCCCCAAGATGGCCTGACTGCCTACGACGACAAACTCCGTGGCCCCGGTGATGCCCGCCGCCGCCCGAATGATGTGCTCAAGCTGGGGCCGCTGCATGACGATGGCGCGCCTTGATCTCCCAAACCTCGGCTGGGGACAGGACCCCAGCAAACGGAGAATTCTGCCGCAGCCGCTGGCCCTCCTCCGTCTCGTCGAGGAGCCGCGCGCAGATTTCCTCCACTGGGCTGGAAAGGATGTCCTGCCACTCGGCATAGCAGCGCAGCAGCGCTTTCGACGACGCGTTCTGGCGTGACCAGCGCGAGAGATTGTTCCGCGCCAAGTCCAACAACTCCGGCCGGGCACGCAGCCGCTCCGCCACGCGCCGCGCCAACGAGAGGCTGATTTCGTCGAGTTCAGAATGATTCACGGCGAAAGCCTAGCCTGGCGCGGGCCGGATTTCGAGCGTTCATTCGGTCTGGCGGTTTTGTGATTCTGGAGTTTTCGGAGGTCCCCACTTGAGGGCGCTTTCCACCCAAGCTCATTGCGCCTTCCATTGTTGGCGGCAAATCCATGTGCATCCGCGTCCATTCGTGATTAGATTGGTCCCGCATGACGACGTTGAAAGTAGATCTGGCGCTGGTTGAGAAGTACAACCAGCCCGGCCCGCGCTACACGAGTTATCCGCCCGCGACCAAGTTCACCGACGCGGTCAAGTGGGACGCCCTCGTGCCGTTGATCGAAGCCAACAACCGCACCGAGCGGGATCTCTCGCTCTACTTTCACATCCCGTTCTGTGAAACGCTCTGCTGGTTCTGCGGCTGCACCACCGTTATCACGCTCAACCACGACAAGGGCATGGCCTACGTCGAGGCGCTCGGGCGGGAAATCGCCCTCATGGCGAAATACCTGAACCCGCGCCGCAAGGCGGTCCAACTCCATTTCGGCGGCGGTTCACCCACGTTCCTGCGCCCGGACGATATGCGCCGGTTGGGCGAACTCATCCACAGACACTTCACGTTCTCGGAGGACATCGAGGCCAGTGTCGAGGTGGACCCGCGCCGGCTCACGCGCGATCACCTGGCCGCGTTGCGCGAGATCGGGTTCAACCGCGCCTCGATGGGCGTGCAGGATTTCAACCCGCAGGTCCAGGAAGCCGTTCACCGCATCCAGCCCGTGGAGATGACGCGGCAGGCGATGGATTGGATGCGCGAACTCGGCTATCGCTCCATCAACCTCGATCTCATCTACGGCCTGCCGCACCAGACCGTCGCGTCGTTCAATGAGACCCTCGACATCGTCCTGACGATGCAGCCCGACCGGCTCGCTGTGTTCAGCTACGCGCACGTGCCGTGGATCAAACCGGCGCAGAAGATTTTGGAGCAGCAGAAGCACCTGCCCCCGGCGGCGGTGAAGCTGGAACTGCTGAAGCTCGTTATCGAGCGGCTCACCGAGGGCAGTCGCTACGTTTACATCGGCATGGACCACTTCGCGCGGCCAAATGACGAGCTTGCCGTCGCGCAGCGGAGCAAGCAGCTTCAGCGCAATTTCCAGGGTTACAGCACGCGCGCCGGCTCGGACATCTACGCTTTTGGAATGTCGAGTATCTCGCAGATTCCCGAGGCGTATTGGCAGAACGAGAAGGAACTGCCGCCGTGGCAAACCGCCGTGGACGCCGGACGCGTGCCCCTGCACAAGGCTTATCTGGTCACCGAGGAAGACCGCATCCGCCGCGAGACGATCATGCGCGTGATGTGCGATCTCTCGCTCGACTTCGCCGCGATGAGCACCAAGCTGGGCGTCAACTTCGCGGAGCACTTCGGCCGGGAGTTGGCCTCACTTGCCGATTTGGAGGCGGATGGTCTGGTCCGCCGCACGCCGCAAGGCTTGGAAGTGACGGAAACCGGCCGCCTGTTCATCCGCATCATTGCCATGCGCTTCGACAACCAACTCGCGCCGCCGGGCGAGCGCCGGCATTCGCGGACGATTTGAGAAGGCCCTCACAAGACGTCCGCGGCCCGCGGCTTCACTTCCACACCCCTGGCAGCCACGTCGTCAGCCACGGGACGTAGGTGATCAGCAGCACGCCCGCCAGCAGCACGGCCAGCATGGGCAGGGAGGCGCGTGCAACTTCGCCCACGGGTTGGTTGAAGCGATACGAGGAGAGGAACAGGTTCATACCCACAGGCGGCGTCAGGTAGCCGAGTTGTAGGTTCACCAGAAAGATCACGCCCAGGTGCGTCATGTCCACGCCGAACACCTGCGCCATCGGCACGAGCAGCGGCACGACCACGACAATGGCCGAATAAATGTCCATCAGGCAGCCGACGGCGAGCAGGAACAGGTTCACGAGCAGCAGGAACACCCAGCGGGATTTCACGGCGCCGGCCACCCACTCCGCGCCCAGATCGGGGATTTGCGCGTCAATGAGGTAGTGGGTGAAGCCAAGCGCCACGCCCAAGATCAAGAGCACGCCGCCGATGAGCAGACCGCATTCAGTCATCACGCGCGGCACGTCTCTGAGGAGCCGCAGATCGCGGTAGAGGAAGGTTTCGACGCAGAAGGCGTAGCAGGCGGTGAGGGCCGCGGCTTCCACGGGCGTGGCCCAGCCGCCGAACAGCGCGACCAGCGCGACCACAGGGATCAGCAGTTCCCATTTCGCGACCCAGAACGCGCGCCAGGCTTCGGCGGCGTTGAAGCGCGGGCCGGTGGTTTCCCGTTTCGGTCCGCAGCGCACGCCCCATACGCCCGCCAGCACCATTAGCACGAAGCCCGGCAGCAGGCCGCCCTTGAACATCTCCTCCATGCTCACACTCGCCGTGCCGCTGCCGCTGGCCACGATGGCGTACAGAATCGGCGGCAGACACGGCGGAAAGAGCAACCCCAGCGAACCCGCGCCGGTGATCAGCCCGAGCGAATGGCGCCGCGAGTAGCCGGACGAAATCAGGATGGGCATGAGCAGACCGCCCAGCGCGAGAATCGTCACGCCGGAGGCGCCGGTGAACGAGGTGAAGAACGCACAAACGATTACCGCGATGAGGGCCGGCCCGCCGCGCAGCGCGCCGAACCACGCGTTGAACAGGCTGACAAGCCGTTTGGCTGCGCCACCTTCCGCGAGGAAATAACCCGCCAGCGTGAACAGCGGGATGCTCGGCAGCGTGGGGTTCGTGGTGAGCCGATAGTGATTTGAGGGGATGGACGCGAGCGGTTCGCCGCCGGTCCAGAGCAGGATCACCGCCGCGCCGCCCAGGATGCTGAAGATGGGCGCGCCGCAGATCGTGGCCGCGAGCAGCGCAATCAGTAGCGGCCAGCGGAGTTGTTCCGGCGGCACGGGCAACCACCACGCCGCGGCCAGCAGCACGCCCGCCAGCACCAACGCCACGATCCGTCCCTGCCAAACGGTGTCCGCGTGCCAAACCAAACGCGCCGCGATGACCGCGAAGCCCACGGCCAGCAGCGCCTGAATGGTCCAGATCGGAATGCCATAGCCGAGCATCTTGTTGAGGCCCCGGCTGGCGGCGACAAAATCGAACGCGGCCTTCGCCAGGGCCAACGTGATCACGGCGGCGAAGGCGTTGCCGAAGCACTGGGCCCAGCGGCGGGCGCCGGGTTTGAGCAGTTGCGTCAGGGTGGAAAGCGAGAGCAGGCGCTGATCCCGCGCGGCCAGCGCGCCGCCCAGCATCCCGACGGCCAGGACGAGGTGTTGGACAAGGGGTGTGGAAGCGGGGATGCCGGAATTGAAGAACTTTCGAAGGAGAATCTCCACGCAGGGCAGCAACACCATTAGCGCCAGCGCGAGCACGATCGGGAGATTCTCCGCCCGCCGCGCCACGCCGCGCCAGCCGGCGGGTTGCTCCGGCGGAGCGACCACTGGGGTTTCAACGCTCAAGGCCTTACTTCCCCTGCTTGCGACGATACTCGCGGATGCCTTCCAGCGCCTTGTCGAAGATGTCCGCGGGCACAATCGTGCCACGGATCTTCGGATAGGCCACTTCCGCCGCCGCGCGCCACTGCGTCTCCAACTCCGGCGAGACTTTGGCAACTTTGAGCCCGCGTTTCTCCATCGCTTTCACGGCGTCGTCGCTTTCCTTGCGGCTCGCGGCCAGGATTTCCGCGCCGGCGGTGTGGGCGGCTTTGGCCATCGCCGGGCGCAGGTCGGCGGGGATCTTCTCCCAGGTTTCCTTCCGCACGACGCAGGCGCCGACGAGGGGCGCCCAGTTCAACTCAAGCATGTGCGGGGCGCGCAGGTCCACCTGACCCGCCAGCGCAAACACGGGCGGCAGCGGCGCGGCTTCGATGAGGCCGGTCTGCAGCCCGGGCAGAATGTCCGCCGTCTCGATTGGCACGGGATTCATGCCGACGGACTTGTAGATCTCGACCTGGTGCGGACTGCCCGTCCAGGTGAACAGCTTCATCTTCCTCAGTTCGTCGGGGGTGGTGAACGGCTTCTTGCCAAAGAACCGGACCCACCCGGCGTCCGACCAGAAGAGGACCACGAAGCCTTTCTGCGCGAGGCGCTCCTCCAGCATGGGCCGTAACAGCTCCCCGACGTAGTCCACCTCGGCGAGGCTCTGGAAGCCCATCGGAATGCTCTGCAAGCCCGCAACCCCTTTCTCGATTTCGGAAAGTCCCACCGTGGTCAGCATGGACGCCTGCACGGAGTTCACCGACATCAAGTTTACCACGTCGGCTTCGCCGCCCAGTTTGCCGTCGGCGTAGATCACGAGTTCCACGCTTCCGTTGGATTCCTTCTTCCAGTTCTCCCGCAAGGCCAGCAGGCTCTTGTGGTAAACGCTGCCGGTCGGGGCAATCGTGGCGAGCTTGATCCGAATCGCCGGGGCGGCGAACGCGTCGCCGCACCGCGTGCCAGAAGCGGCGAGGAGAAGGATCAACCAGAATCTAAATAGGCTGATTTTCATGGAAGGGTCATTGACTGGTCGGGGATTCCGGGATCAGGAAGAGTTCATCCCGCTTGGCAAGCAACCACCGGGCGCGCCGTTGCATAACGAGATTCACCAAGCGGCTCTCCGGCTGGGCGTCCGGGTTAATGGCCAGGGCTTGTTGCAGCAGGGCATCAAACTGTTTGAGGTCCTGCCGCTGCACGCACACCGCCTCGGCGAACGCGACGAGCGGCCCCGCCTGTTGGCCACGGGAAAGTTCCAGGGCCCGTTCGTAGTGTTGACGCGAACGCGCAGCGGGTTCTCCCGGCGCGCCTTGGCGCGCCATTTCGTAGGTGATGAGGAACGTGTGAATCACGCCGGCATCGTAACTCTCGTCGAGCTCCAGCGCGCGATCCATCAGGGCCTCCATCTGGGGAATCTCGCCGATCAGCGCCGGGTCGTCTTTCGACAGGGAAATCGCCGCCGCCCAGGATGCCGCCGTCCAGTAAAGCAACGGCACGTCTTTCGCGCGGGCCCCCCGCACCGCCTCGCGCGGATTGGCGCGCAGCCGGTCTGGAAAGCCAGCGTGGCGGGCGTCGAGTCCCCGCAGGCCGTAGTTGCGGGCGCGCAAGTAGAGCCGCCGGGCGCGGTCGCGCATGGCTGTGGCCCTGGCGAGATCGTCGCCCTCGACCTCATCGGCTTCCTGCTGGACGAAGGCATAAGCATACTGCGTGAAGCCGCTGGACGCGGCGAAAAGCAGCCCGTCGTGCTTCGGGCTTTCGGCCAGCAGGCTTTCCATCAGTTTCAAACTGAACGGCACGGCGGCCTTCACCAACTCCGGATCGTCATCGGAGGCAAACGTGACCCCGCCGCCAGCCAAGGCATCCCCCAGCTTGTTGACCGCCATGCGTTTCACGGAACACCCAGCGACCAGCCACAGCCCCAACACCAGAAGCAAGGCATGGCTCAACGGCCCATTGCCCCGGAAAAGATGCCGGGCCTGACTCGGTTGGCAACCGTCGTTCATCGCGTTCTCTGGTTCTTTGCGCCGTCTTTGGTCGTTATCCCCATGCGAGGACGCGAAGTGGTTTAGCAGAATTCCGGATGACACGCGAAATCGAAATTTCACGGGAGCATATTTTCCAAAGCAATGTGCCCACGCTGGCTGGGCGTCTGTCGGCGAAACGGTCGCTCCAGCACCATGGAATGAGGCGCCGTCGCCTCAAGTCTGGACACCTTGCCGAACCCGTTTTCTTGGTCGTCGCCGAACCTGCCTTTGCCTAACGCACTTTTGGTGCTCGGTCTTGGATGGCCCATACGCTGCTCGCCATGCGGGAGAAGACACTCAAGCGAACGCGGCGGGCTGAGTGCTTTGCCGTGGGACACCCGGCCCAGATGGGCGGGGCGCCCCTTGGTCGGTATCGTCGCCAACGAGTCGGGGGCGAGTGGGGCGGGGCCGGTGGCAGCCGAGTTGCTGGTCCATCGTGTCGTTTCCGGCTCCGCCGGATGCGCGGGCAGGCCGGAAAACTCCGGAGTGGCAGGTTGGGTGATAGGAATACGAAGTCCATGAGCATGCGGAACATTCGAAGGAGTCGCCGGCAAGGCGCGCTCGCCTTCACGTTGGCGGAGGTGGTGATTTCAATTGCGATCACCGCTGTGGCGTTCAGCGCGGTCATCCTGGGCTACATCCAAACCACCCGCCGGGCGGAGTGGACGGGTTACTCGCTGGCGGCGCAATCGCTGGCCATCCAACAGTTGGAGCAAGCCCGCTCGGCGGTCTGGGACCCCGCGATTTCCAAGAATGAGATCACCAACCTGAACCTGATCGGTTGGAGCTTCAACACCTCGACCCGGCAGGGCAAGGGGTACAGTTGGGCAAACTTGGACCTGCCCGTCCAAGGCACGAACACGATGCGCGCCACCAATTTCGTCACGGTCAGGCAGATTTTCCTCAACGGCTCCTCCAATCCCCCCGTGCAGGTTCACATGGTCCAGGTGGACACCGTGTGGAAGTTCTCCGCGTCCCGGACTCCCCGCCTGTTCACCAATACGGTCTGCACTTACCTCGCGCCGGACAACCGGGACGCAGGTTCGCTATGAGAATTCTTCCGCACGCACACGAGCAATCCGGCCGCCATCCGTCGCCGGGCCGGCGGGCGCACACGCTGGTCGAGATGTTGGTTTCGGTGGCTGTCTTCAGTCTGGTGGTCCTTGCCTTGGTCTATTCCCACCTGTTTGGGCTGCGGCAGCATGAATTGGTGACCAGCAAACTGGGCGCGAGCGACCAATCCCGCGGCAGCTTTGACAAACTTGCCCTGGACATCCGCTCGGCGAAAATGTGGAACGTGGGAAACGGCGACGCGAGTTCCTTCACCCCCATCCCCAACGGTTCGGCGCAGCAGGGGAACGCGCTCCAGTTGCACCTGACAACCGATACGAGCACCTATATCCGCTACTTTTTTGATACGCAGACGCAGGAGTTGCGTCGCATTCACAGCGGCGACGCCCAGTCCGTCCTGATCGCCGAGCATTTGACCAATACCATGTACTTCCGGGCGGAGGACTTCCGGGGCAACGTCCAAACCGACCTCAGTCACAAGGGCGTGATCAATGTGAGGCTGCAGTTTTACCAGTACCAATACCCCGTCACCCGCGTTGGTCCCGGAAACTACTACGATTTCTACAAGATGGAGATGAAAGTCACTCCCCACGTTCCCGACGGAGCATGAAAACACAAGTTTCCCATTGCACGGCTGTCACCGGCGGCTACGCCCTGTTGATGGTGCTGGGGCTGACGGCCATCAGCGCCATCGTGCTGGCCGCCTCGATGAGCCGGACGAGAACGGTCGCCGAGCTTAACGAACGCAACAACGAGTACACCGCAAATCTCAATGTCGCCGAGGCCGCCGTCGAAAAGGCCTTCGCGCGCATGGCGTACGATTTCCAAAGCTACGGCTACGGCGCCGTCAAGAACAACCTAGACCTCTACCGAACGAACATCCCCAACTCCACCGAAAGCCCGTATTGGAGCGACTACGAGTTCTCGGATGCCCAAGGCAATGCCAACCGCACGTACGTGGGCTTCTTGACGAATTTCAACGGGATGTTGCCGTCCCAATACCCCGGCGCCTTTGCCATTGACAGCCCTGTTTACCGGATCGTCTCCAACGTGCGCTCCAAGGATGGCCGGCATGCGATCACGAACGCGGTGCAAGTGGACGTGTTGTTCGCCTTCGTGCCGATCACGACGTATGCCATCTTCTACAACAGCCTGCTGGAGTTCAGCACCTGCGCCACGATGACCGTCAACGGACGGACGCACGCCAACGGCAATATCTACACCGGCACGAGCGCCTCGCTCACGTTCAATGGCACTGTCACGACCACCGGCACCATTTCGTCGCCCCGATGGAACGGGCAGGGGCCGAGTTGGGCCAACAAGGGCAACTATTACGGCAATCCCACCTACAAGACCAACGTGCCGACGGTTTCGATCTCCATCAACATGACCAACACGCGTTCGTTGATCGAGATCCCCCCGCCGTCGGAGTCGCCCTCCTCGCACGCCGGTCAACAGCGTTTGTACAACCAGGCCCATGTCGTTCTCCTCGTGAGCAACTCCACCGTCACCGCCAAGATTCGCAACAGCGTCAACGGGCAGATTCCGGGCGTGGATCCCGCGCCGGTCACGATCCAGTCGTCCACCAACTACAGCGCGCTGGCGACCAATTTCCCGTTCCTGTCGTTGACCAACAACTTCACCGACCAACGCGAAGGCAAGACGATCCTGCCCAGCCAAATTGACATCGGCAAATACGCCAAATGGCTCACAACCAACGGCACCGTCCTGGGCAAGTTCCCCAGCGGATCCGGCACCTACCCGACAATCCTCTTCGTGGCGGACAACCGGACAACCACCTCCTCACAACTCACCGGCGTGCGCGTTACGAATGGCATCGCTCCCCCGAAGAACGGCGGGTTGGGCTTCAGCCTGGCCACCCCGAATCCGCTCTATGTGCTGGGCCACTACAACTGCACCAATTCTGCGCACCTCGGCACCACCAACACCACCTCCACGGTCCCCTGCGCCTTTATGTCGGACGCGCTGACGGTGCTTTCCTCGTCTTGGGACGACACCAAGAGTGCCAACAGTTACACCACGCGCGTTCCCGTCAATACCACCGTGAATGCGGCGATTCTCACCGGCAATACCCTCTCGACCGGTCCGGAGTCCACCCAGTTTAACGGGGGCGTCCACAATCTTCCTCGTCTGCTGGAAGACTGGAATTCACCCAGCGCAAAGACACTGACGCTCAACACCTCGCTCATCAATCTTTACACCAGCGCTCGCGCCACGACGCAGTTCAAGAACCCCGGCCAGTATTACGACCCGCCAACCCGCCAGTTCAGCTTTGACCTGAACTTCATGGACCCGGCGAAGCAGCCGCCCGGGGTGCCCAGCGCCCTGGTCCCCATCCGGTTCAACTGGGCCGTGCCACCCCCGGGTTGCGTGACTTACAATGTTACCCCGTAACTTCAATCTCCTAACGCTGGCCTGTCTGCTCGGCGCGGGGACAGTCCTCCCGCGTGCGTTCGCACAGGAGTTGCCCGCAACCAACCGCCCGAGTCCCGCCGCCCTGAGTGCGGCGCTTCGGAGTGAAGAGATCATCGGCTCGGAAGCGGTGAAGCGGGCGTATGTCCATTCCGGCACGAATGAGTTCGCCTTCGTCGTCCCGCCCGGCTTTCGGTTTGACGGGTCGAATCCTGAGAAACTGGTGCTGGTCAAGAACGACTACACCTGCTTCATCAACTTCCGGGTGGTGAAGCCCGGTCCGTCCGAGGCCGGGGAATTAAAGGCGGAAGCCCTCCGCCAGACGTTGCTGAATCGTTACCCTGGGGCGCGCGTGCTGGAGGAATTCACGCAGAGTGCCGCCAACCAAAGCGGCCCTGCGTTTGACCTGCAGTTCCGGAGCGCCGCCGACGTGTTGCAGTCCGCCCGCGTTGTGTTTATTCCCTCAGCGGCCGGAGTGCTGGAATTCACGTTGGTGGCCAATGCGGACCAATTCACGGACGGCCGCGAGGCTTTCAACACGCTGCTCCTCACGTTCTGCACGAACCAAGGTGGCAAACTGGAAATCACGCCCTTCTCTGACAAAAGCTGAGGCAGCCCAAGACAGTGTTCGACCCGAGAGCGGACACTTTCCACCACTCTTCCCCCCGCTTCCGGCTGGAACGCCGACTGCTAAAATCAACTTGGATTCGGTCCGCGGTGCGGGCGCGAATAAAGTGGCTTGCAATTGGTTTAGGAACGGGATAACAGAAAACTCATGGCCCTGAGATTCCTCAGCAGCGCAGCACGACAAAAGCGCCACGTGCTTGCGGTTGACTTGGGCAGCCGAACCACCAAGGCGGTCTATTTGCAGCGCCGGGGCGAGAGCATGGCGCTGTGCAACTACGCGCTGGCAGACGCTCCCATCTTCGAGAAGACGCTCTCCCCGGACCTCCTGGCCGAACATCTGAAAAGCCTGTTGCAGGAGATGGGCGCGCCGCGCGTCAAGTCAACCGCCCTCGCCATCGGCGCCAACGAGGCCTTCGTTCGCCATGTCGAGATGCCCCGCGTTCCCGCCGATGGCTTGAATCTCGTGCTCCGTCACAACGCAAAGAGCTATCTCCAACAAGACCTCTCCGGCCATGTGATTGATTGCCACGTCATCTACGAAGCCATGCCGCAGGCCGCCGGTGCCGCCGGTGCCAAGCCGACCCAAGCGGGCTCGCTGAAGCAAAAGATCCTCGTCACCGGTGCCAAACGTCAGGTGGTCGAGGATTATGCCGCAGGAGTGCGCCAAGCGGGCTTGGCGGCGGACTACATCGTCCCGAGTCTGATCAGCCCCGTCAATGCCTTTGAACGCGCCCTGCCGGAAGTCTTCGAAAAGGAAATCGTCGCGTTGGTGGACATCGGGTTCAAGGGCTCCTCCATCAGCATTCTACAACGGGGCGAGTTGATGTTGTTGCGCGCCGTGGCCATTGGCGGCGACCGCCTGACCACCGCCGTGGCCGAGGCGCTGAGCATCAGCTACGCGGAGGCGGAAGGCATCAAGCTCGGCATGCCCGGCGAGGTGCAAGGCGTCCTCGAAAGTGTGGTGGCCTCCCTGGCCCGCGAGCTCCGGGCGTCCATTGACTTCTACGAACATCAGCAGGACAAGGCGGTCACGCAGGTTTACGTGAGTGGCGGCTCCGCCCGCTCCGAGTTGGTCATGCAAATCCTCCAAAACGAGTTGATGGCGCAATGCCGGACCTGGAACCCGGTTGCCTCGCTGCAAGTGGCGCTGGCGCCGCAGCAAGCCGCCGAACTGGAACAAATCGCGCCCCACCTCGCCGTCGCGGCCGGCGCGGCGCTGATCGCCTCCTCCTGATTATGCCCATCCGCCTGAACTTGCTGGCTGAAGCGATCGCCGCGGAAGAGTTGCGGCGGCGCGACCCCGTCAAGCGCGCCCTATGGGCTAGCGGCATCTTGATCGCGCTCCTCTTGCTCTGGAGTGCCCTCCTTTACACCAAGGCACTCGTCAAGGGCAGCGAACTCAGCCGCATTGAGACGGACATCGCCTCGCAGAAAGGTCCTTTTCAACAAGTCACCAGCAGCCAGAAGGAACTCAACCGGGTTCACGCGAACCTCGCCGCCTTGCGGCAACTGGCGGCCAGCCGTTTTCTCTCCGGTTCTCTCCTCCACGCCGTCCAGCAAGCCACCCTGAACGATGTTCAACTCGTCCGGCTCCGTACCGAGCAGACCTTCGTCTTCACCCCGGAAAGCAAAGCCAAGACCAACGACACCCGCCGGGCCTCCGCTGCCAAGCCGGCCACTGTCACCGAACGTCTGACCCTGACGTTGGACGCCAAAGACTCCAGCCCCAACCCGGGCGACCAGGTCAGCCGCTTCAAAGAGAACCTCTCGACCATGCCCTATTTCCGCGACCTGCTCGGCAAGACCAACGAGGTGACCCTGCGCTCCCTCTCCGCGCCGCAAGTGGACCCCACCACCGGCAAGGCTTGCGTTCTGTTCTCCCTCGAATGCCGCGCGCCGGACAAGACCCGATGAACTCGTTGCCCAAAGAAAGACTCCGCCAAGCCGCTGCGGTCCTGATTGTGGCGGCCGCCGTGTTGGCGGGCTTGTGGTACACGCTGATCAACTCCCAAGAGCGCCGGTTGGCTGATTTGGGCAAGAGAATCGCCGCCGCCCAGCAGGAACTCGACAAGATGCGCAAGGCCGTGGCCGGCGCCAAAGACCTCGAAGCCAACCTCAACGCCGCCAGCGAAACCCTCGAGGCCA
>CAZJTM010000078.1:0-25006 GCA_964548925.1 uncultured Verrucomicrobiota bacterium
CGAAGCCGCTTTGCTTTGCGAGTTCGACGGTTTCGTGGACGGCGGCGTGATCCGGGACGCGGTCCAACCAGAACAGTTGGTAGAGGCCGAGCCGCAGCAAGTCCTGGAGCGCGGGTTTCTGCGTGCGCCCGGCCGTCTTGCGCGCGATCAACCAATCCAGCGTGCCGCGCCAGCGGATGACGCCATAGACGAGCTCCTGGCAGAGGCCGCGATCCGGCGGCGACAAACGCGCGCCCGCGAGGGCGTGGTCGAGGAGATTCTCGATGAACTCCGCGCCGCCCGCGTGCCGCCGCAAGACCTGTGCCGCAAATTGTCTTGGTTTTTGTCCGCTCACTTTCTTTAATGTGGGGGGTCGGATTGAGAGTTGCGAGAAAGAACAGGTTCTATGCGCGAAGAATTTGAGAAGCTGGCGGTGGCGGGGAAGATCGAAGGGCGGCAAATCGAGCCGCTGCTGCAACTGGCGACCACTGGATTCTGCATGCACCGCAGTTGGGGCTTTGGCCGCATTCGCACCATGGATCCGGTGTTCGCCCGGTTCACCATTGATTTTTCCGGCAAACCGGGCCACACGATGGATCTCGCCTTTGCGGCCGACACGCTCAAGGCGATTTCCAAGGAGCACATTCTGGCGCGCAAAGCCGCCGATCTGGAGGGCCTGCGCCAACTGGCCGCTTCCGATCACGTGGAACTGGTGAAGGTCGTGTTGCTCAGCCACGGGGGACGGGCCACGGCGGACCAGATCCAAGCGCTGCTGGTCCCGGACGTGATCCGCGACGATTGGAAGAAGTGGTGGGACTGCGCCAAGCGCGAGCTGAAGAAGAGCGGGCACTTCCAAGTGCCGCTGAAGAAGACCGACCCGATCATTTACCAGGCGAAGGAAATCACCCTGCAAGATCGCTTGCTGGAAGAATTCCGCGCGGCCAAGGGACTGAAAGCCCGGGTTGCGGTCACCAACGAAATTCTGCGCAACGCGCACGATTTGTCCGACCCCGCCGCCGCCGCCACCGAGATTATCGCCGCGTTGAATGCGGAAATCACCGCCTACCAACGCAACCAGCCGGCGGTTGCCCTTGAGGCGATCTTCGCCCGAGATGATCTGCGGGCCCTGGCGAGGCTGGGGGAAACGGCGGGCGAACTGACCGCCCGCGCGCTGTGGTTGGAGGAGTCCAAACCCGGTCCCATCTTGGAAGGTTTGCCCGCCGCCAAGCACCGCCGCGCCTTGGACGTGTTCAAGGAAACCTTTCCCGACCGTTGGTCGCAGATTCTCCACGACTCGCTGAACTCGGTCCCCGTCAAGATTTGCCGCGAGATCGCCAACGTGCTCATCCACCACGGGGAACTCCCCGCGCTCAAGGAGACGATCACCCGGCTCGTCAGCCACCACACGGCCAGCAGCGAATTCCTCCTGTGGCTCGGCCGTGAGCGCAACGACGCGTTTGCGGACATCCTCGGGCCCGAAGTCTTCCGCGCCATGCTCAGCGCCATGGAGCGCGACCAGTTCAACGAGAAGCGCTCCAACCGCCTGCGCGAGTTCATCCTCGACGACCAGGAGTTGATCGGCGAACTCACCGCGGCGGCGGACATCGAGGTCATCAAGGACCTCACCCGCGCGCTCCAGTTCTCGCCGGTCTTTGACGACATGGACAAGCGTTCGCTCCTGGCGCGCATTGTGAAGCGCCACCCGTCCATCCAGACGCTCATCACCGGGGAGCAAACCCGGCAGGACACGTCCTTCTGGGTTTCCTGGGAGAGCCTCGAACGCCGCCGCCTGGAATATGATGAACTCGTTCACAAGAAGATTCCGGCGAACTCCAAGGAGATCGCCATCGCCCGCAGCTACGGCGACTTGAGCGAAAACCACGAATACAAGGCGGCCAAGGAAATGCAGAAAATCCTGATGCGCCGGAAGGAGGAATTGGAGGGCCAACTCACCCGGGCGCGGGGAACGGACTTTGCCTTGCCGCGGGCCGAGGACGCCGTGGGCATCGGCACGATTGTGCATGCCACCAACCTCGCTACAGGGCAGTCGGAAACGTTCACGATTCTCGGCGCCTGGGATTCAAAGCCCGAGGCCGGCGTGATTAGTTACCTCTCGCCCATTGCCCAGTCCTTGCTCGGACACAAGCCGGGCGACGAAGTGGAATTTGAACTGGAGGGGGCCAAGCACCGGCATCGCATCGAGAGCGTGCAGGCCTACCGCGCGGTCACGGAAACCGCGCCGGCGGCCTTTGTCCCGCCGCCCGCCGAGGCTTCCCCGGTTCAGCCCGCAGCCTGAGCGGTGGACAGACGCCCGGGAAGGTAATGCCCTGGCATTTTGGGCGTCAGGTGCTGGCGGCAGGTTTTGCGGGAGCCCGCAAGGATGGCCGTTGGGTTGTGTGCGAGTTGCATCCGCGCGAAGTTGTGGCAGCGTTGGCGCGCGATCAACCAAGCAACACAAGACGATTCATGGAAACTCCGAAAATCATCGCCTACCTGAAGCCCTACTGCGGCTGGAGCAACGGTGTGCGCGCCGCGCTGCGCAAATACGACCTTCCCTACGAGTGCCGCGATATCCTCGCCGATCCCGCGCACCGGGCGGAAATGGTCGCCAAGAGCGGTCAACCCCTCAGCCCCTGCGTCGAGATCAATGGTTACATGTTGGCGGACGTGAGCGGGGAGGAAGTCGAGGCTTATCTGCTGGCGCAAGGCTTGGTACAACCCAACGACCGCGTGCCGGAAGCTCCTTTGGGACAAGCGTGCGCCCACTGAGGCGGAGCCGGCTGTCGCCCGCCCTACGGTCGTGCGGCTTCGGTGGTCTCCTCGTATCGCCGGAAGACCTCCAACTCATGGTTGGGCATGGAGAGGAAACCGCGCTTCCAATCCGTGCCGAACAACGGCGGGCGACCCGGCGACAGCCGGTCACCGGTGGAAACCCAGTGCCCACCAATGGTGTTCGTCACCTCGGTCAGATTCCCCGGCGCGACAAGCAAGACGGTCAAGCGTCGCTTCTCGTCCTCGGGCATCGCGGCCAGATAGAAGGGCATGAAGACGCGGGCGGCCAAGGGCTTGGCCGCGTAGTAAACGACGTGATCGCCGTAAAGCCAGTCGCCCGCTGTCACGTGCTGACGGACGAACGCCCTGACCCGCTCGTAATCGCGTTCCGGCCAATCCCAAGCGGCAGCGGCCAGGTGCGGGCCCGCCCCCACACCGACCGCGAGCATCAGCGCCCCGCCACTCGCCCGGCGCCACAAGGGCGGGAGTGGCGTGGACGAGAGCGCCGCACACACGCACAGGCAGAGCGGCGCGTAGGTCATCCAGCCGTAGTACGTCGGGAACTTGCCGCCGATCACCAGTGCCAGCGACAGAGCAACGGCATAGGCCAGACCAAAGCACAGCGGCGAGCGCCAGGACAGCCGGCGTCGGGCAAGCAGGTACGCCGCCAGCAGCAGCGCCAGCGCGAACACCGGCCAAAAGCTGAAATCTTTCGGGAGCAGATTGCTATGGCGGAATTGCCCGCTCATCAACATGCCGAAGAAGCCCGCGCTCGTGTGCTGTCGGATGCTGCGGAGGAATGACTCCCACACGCCGTGAGACTGGTAGAACAGCACCAGCGAACCCAATCCCGCCACAGCCCCCGCGCCGCCCGCCGCCAGTTGCGGTAACGACCGCCCACCGACGAACAACAACAGCAGCCCTCCCCCAACCCCCAGCAGCGGCAGCAGTTGCAGTCCCACCCAGGGCGCGAGCAAGCCGAGCGCGAACCAACTCCCGATGCGTTTCCAAGCGGAAGCCAACGACTGCGCGAAACCCAAAGCCGCCACCAGCAACAGGGCCAGTCCGTCGGGCCGCCCGCTGCGATAAGCGAAGATGACCGCGTAACCCCCGAGCAGCAACGCCAGAAACGTCAGCCGGGCGCGCGCCGTGACGATGAGTCTCAGCCGCGCGCCAGCCCGCCACGCCAACGCGGCGGCGGCCACCAGGCAAACGAGGTTCAACGATCGAACGGAGGTGATGGAAAAGCCAAACACCCTCAACCACAGATAAAGCACGGCGGAGTGCAGCGGCACGTTCCCCGCCCATAATTCGCTCGACGATTGCGCGTACCAAGCACTCGACGTGAAGCCGTGGCCGAGTAGCAGGTTCACCGCCGGGTCGGAGTACATCACCTCGTCAATCCAGACAAACGGATAGCGCGCGGCGGTCAGGAGGTTGAAGACGAAGAACGCGGCGAGCAGCAGCCCGACCTGCCAGGACTCCGCCCGCGAGATTGTCACGGGCGGGGGCGCGGGTTGGCGTTCGGCGTTCATGGTCGCGCCGAGTTGGTAGCCGACACGCCCGCCGTTGACAATAAGATTGCCAGCCCGCGCGGGGTCAACCAGTGTTCCGGCCATGAGAGTCGTCCATTCTGTCTCCGCCATGCAACAACTCGCCCGGCGCTGGCAACGCGCCGGCCAACGCGTCGGGTTCGTGCCCACGATGGGCTACCTGCACGCCGGCCATCTGAGTCTCGTGCGCGAGGCGCGGCGGCGCGTGGGCCGGGCGGGACGGGTGGTCGTCAGCATTTACGTCAACCCAACCCAGTTCGGGCCGACGGAGGATTTGTCGCGTTATCCGCGTGACCTGCAGCGCGATCTCCGCCTGTGCCGCGGCGCCGCGGTGGACGTGGTCTTCGCGCCCGCTGACGCAGAGATGTACCCCGACCGAGCCGAAAGCCGCCGAAGCGAAGGCGCGGCGGGACCGCGCTTTGACAAGCGCGGCTACAGTACCTATGTGGTCGAGGAGCAGCTCTCGCGGGTCATGGAGGGCGCGGCGCGGCCCACGCATTTCCGCGGCGTCACGACGGTGGTGGCGAAGCTGTTCCACCTCGTGTTGCCCGACGTGGCGGTCTTCGGCGCCAAGGACTGGCAACAAGCGGCGATCATCCAGCGCATGGTGGCCGACCTGAATTTCCCCGTGAAGATCATCGTGGCGCCGACGGTGCGCGAGCCGGACGGCTTGGCGATGAGTTCGCGGAACAAGTACCTCGATGCGGAGCAGCGACGGCAAGCCACGATTCTCAGCCGGGCCATCGAGCGGGCGCGGGCAAAGGTCAGCCAGTCGCCGGTGGCGGCGGCGCGACTGCGGCGGGAACTGGCGCGGCTCATCGCCACCGCCCCGCAAGCCCGGCTGGACTACGTGGAGTTCTTCGATCCGGAAACGCTGGCGCCAGTGTCCCAAGTGTCGCGCGGCACGCACCTCGCCTTGGCGGTCTTCATCGGCCAGACCCGCTTGATTGACAACGCTCGGTTGTAAATCGGCGGCGTTCCCGATGGATCAAAACGGCGCCGGCTTGGGTGCGGACGCGCGCCCTGATTCTCCCTCCACGCCGTCTGATTCGAGTTGCTCGATCACGTTTTGGAACAGTTGGCGGTTGTTGGCGTTGATCTCGCAGAGCGCGCGGTGGGCGTCCAAGACGATCCGCGGATCGGGTCGCCGGCACACCCCGGCCAGCTCGGCCGCGTCCGCGAGTCCGGCCGTGGGCGCCGCCGGGTCGGCAATCAGCACAAACACATGGTCGAAGCCCATGCTCCGCAGCAGGCGGTTCACTTCCGGCTGGGTGGAGACGATGACGGGCGGTTCGCAACCCAACTCCAAGCAGCGGGTGGCCACGCGCGCCAGCAATCCCAGGCAGGTGCTGTCAATGAACTCCACCTCCTGCAGGTCCACCACGACCTCTTTCGCCGTGGCCTTCGTAAACATGCGGCCCACCGCCAGGTTCAACCGCTGGCTCAACGGATAGCGGATCGTGCCCTCCAATTTGAGGAAGGCGCGATTCTCCACCACCGCGTAATGAATCTGTCCCGGGTTCATGGCATCTCTCCACACGAGACCGACAACACCGTGAAATCGTCCGGCAGGTGCGAATTTGCCCCCGCCGCTTCCACAAAATGCCGCAATGCCTCCCGGGTGGAGAGGCTCTGCAGGTACGCGAACTTCGCCTCGGGCGTGGGCAGCGTCAGGGCGTCCAGCGCGCCATCGGAAAACACCACGAGCCGGAACACCTCCGGCAGCGGGATCGTCGCC
The DNA here is from genome assembly GCA_964548925.1 of uncultured Verrucomicrobiota bacterium. Lineage (GTDB taxonomy): Bacteria > Verrucomicrobiota > Verrucomicrobiia > Limisphaerales > MWDV01 > MWDV01. The sequence continues at coordinate 6,043 of CAZJTM010000078.1, forward strand.
ACCTCGAACCGGGCAAACGGAAACAAGCCCACCGCCATGCCGTTCTGATCGAGGGAGCGAAACCCGCCCGGCGTGAAAAGCAGCGCCGGTGGATACTGACCGCCGCTGGCGTAATGCAGCGAATGGGTGGCCTCGTCCAACACGCCGTAGAACATGGTGAGGTGCTTCCCCAATTGTTCCTGGAGCAACTCCTTGTTGAGCTGAGCCAAGGTGCGGTGCGGCTCGAGAATCAGCGTATCTCCCCGCTCCTGCTGCCGCTCGCGATACTTGGCGATGAGGCTCTTCACAAGCACGGTGATCAAGGCGGACGAGACGCCGTGCCCGGACACATCCGCGCAGTAGAACACTGCCGCCTGTTCGCCCACGGCGAAATAGTCCACGAAATCCCCGCTCAAAACCAGCGACGGCAGGATGCGGTGGCGGAAATGGTACCGCCCGGCCCGCCAGTCCTCCGGCGGGAAGAGCTTGGCTTGAATCTTCCGCCCGGCTTCCTCGTCCTCGCGGATTTGCTCGTGGCGCAGTTCGAGTTCCTGCCGGATGGCCTTGTTCGCGCGGATGAGCCGGGACCGCTCCAGATTCGATTCGACGGTGTGAACCAGCGCCGAGGTTTCGGGCAGCGGTTTGGTCAGGAAATCCCACGCCCCCAGCTTGAGCGCCTCGATGGCATCCTTCATCGAGCCGCTGCCGGAGACGATGATCACGGGCACGTCGGGGTATTGCTGCGCGAGTTTGGCGAGCATCTCCATCCCGCCCATCAACGGCAGGTTCAGGTCCAGCAGGACGATGTCCGGCTGGGTTTCCGAGACCGCCGCGAGGCCTTGCGGACCATCCGCCGCGTGGAACACCGTGTGGCCCCGCCGCTCCAGGATGCGGCGGAAGATGGCGCACACATTCGGGTCATCATCCACGAGCAATACCCGCCCGCGATGGGCTGTTCCGTCCGCCGTTGGCGCCGCACTGGTCATGGCTGCAATTCAAACTGCCGGATACCGCTGGAGTTGGGCTGCGAATACTTCGCACTTTCGTGCGGGTCCTCTCACCCGTCAAGCGGAGCCTACCCACCCCGGCCGGGTCGCGCGCTTGACCCTCCGGGACACGCTGCTACCATGCGCCACCGAAATGAGAATACCTCGTTGGATCGTGTCCGTGGCCGTGCTGGCGATGGCGGTTTGGATTGCCCAAGCCGAGCCGGTCACCGCCAACGGCATCAAGGCGATTGTCCATGATTCGGTCATTACCTACGGCGAGGTGGAAGTGGCCACGGCCCAGGCGGCGGAGTTTCTCCAACGCCAGTATCGCAACAGTCCCTCAACCCTCCTGGCCAAGCTCAGTGAAGTCCGCACCAACACGCTGGAGCAACAGGTGCAGCGGCAGTTGATCCTCCGCGACTTTGCCCAGGCCGGTTACAACCTTCCGGAGAGCTTCGTGGACGAGGCCGTGGCCGAGCGCATTCGGGAGCGGTTCGGCAACGACCCCGTCAAGTTTACCCGGACGCTGCAGGCCGACGGCATCACCCGCGAAAAATTCCGCCAGCAGTTGCGCGAGCAGATCATCGTGGAGATTCTGCGCTCCAAGAATGTTTTCCAGGAAGCCGTCCTGTCGCCGCACAAGATCGAGAAGTACTACCGCGAAAACCGCGACAAGTACCAGGTGGAAGACCAGGTCAAGCTGCGCATGATCGTAATCAACAAGGCCACCACCGCCGAGGCCGCCCAAGCCCAGAAGCTGGCCGAGGAGATTGTCTTCAAGCTCAAGGAAGGGGCCACCTTCACGGAGATGGGCGAAGAAATCGCCGCCGTCAACCCGCGGGCCCAGTTTCGGGATTGGGGTTGGGTCAACAAATCCGTCTTGAAGGACGAACTTGCCGCCGTGGCCTTCAAACTCAAAGCAGGCGAACGCAGCGACATCATTGACCTGCCGGAAGCCTGCTACCTCCTGCTGGTGGATGAAGTCCGCCCGGCGCACACCACACCGCTTAACGAACTCCGTGACGAAATCGAACGGAACCTGCTCCTCGAAGAGCGCGCTCGTTTGCAACAACGCTACATCGAGAAACTCCGGGCGAAGACCTTCATCCGCTATTTCTGAACCGGGGCGTGTGACCGGTGCATTTGACCCATGACCGGCTGCATTGGCATTTCCCTCGGCGACGCGACCGGCATCGGCCCGGAAGTCACACTCAAGGCGCTCGCCGCCGAGTTGCCGGGCGACGACACGCGTTATCTGATCCTCGGCGATGAGCCGTTGCTGCGTGAACTCAACAACCGGCTGGGCCTCCACGTACCCCTCGCGAGTTTCCAGAACTTGATCTCGACCGGACGCGTTTTCGTGACCAACGCCCTCGCGCAACCTCTGCCTCTCCATCTGCCACCGGGCGCGGTTGCGGCCGCCCAAGCGGCCGTGAGCTGGTTGCAGGACGGCGCCCGGCGCTGCCTCTGCGGCGAATTGGACGCCCTAGTCACCGCGCCGGTGAACAAGGAAGCCATCATCTGTGCCGGCCACGCCTCGTTCATCGGCCAGACGGAGTTGCTCTCCAACCTCGCCGGAGCGGAGCACACGGCGATGATGTTACTGGGGCAGGACGACCGCGGACGTTGGCTGCGCGTGGCGCTCGTGACCACCCACGTTTCCATCCGGCAACTTCCGCAACGCGTCACCCGGCCCAAAGTGGAACTCGCCATCGAACTGGCGGCACAGTCCTGCCGCGACCTCGGCCTGCCGCGGGCGCGCGTGGCCGTGTGCGGCCTCAACCCGCACGCCGGCGAGGGTGGCCACATCGGCGACGAGGAATTGACCACGATAGGGCCGGCGGTTCATGCGGCGCGGCTACGCGGTTTGGATGTCGCCGGGCCACTCAGTGCGGACGTGGTTTTCCATGACGCGCTGCGGGGCGATTACGACGCCGTGGTGGCGATGTATCACGACCAAGGTTTGGGGCCGCTCAAAACGGTAGCCTTCGACCGCGGCATCAACTGGACGCTTGGCCTGCCCTTCATCCGCACCTCGCCTGACCATGGCACGGCCTACAACATCGCCGGCCAAGGCATCGCCAATCCCTCCAGCATGATCGCGGCGATCCGTCTGGCGAAGCAGCTCGCGCAAAGTCGCGCCAAAGCGCTCATCGCAAAGAAACCGCGCGGGCAATGAACCCCGTCCGCAGACGAGGGATTACCGGGCGCAGACCAGGCTTTGCCCGCGAGTTCAAGGACCCCGCAAACACTTGGCAAGGGCAACATACTGCCCGATATCCAAGCATTCACCGCGTTCCTGCGGCGAGATCTTCAATTCCGTGAACGCCCGCTCCAGTGCTTCCAGCGGCCAGTCCGCCTTGAGCAGTTTCAGCATCATCTTTCGCCGTTGCGAGAAGGCGCGCTTGACGATCTTCACAAACACCTGCCGGTGTTCCTCCGGCAACAACGGCGCGGCGCGCCGCGCCAGGACCACGCAGGCGGAGGCCACCTCCGGTTCGGGAAAAAAGCAGCTTGCGGGAATCTTGAACCAGCCGCGCGGCTCGTAGTCGAGTTGCACCAACAGGGTCAGCACGCCGTAGTCGGCATCGCCGGCTTGTGCCAGGAGCCGCCGGGCCACTTCCAGTTGCAGCGTGACGACCATGCGCTCCGGCCGCTTCCGTGATTGCACCAGCTCGACCAGGATGGGGGAGGCCACCGAATAGGGCAGGTTGGCGACGAGCTTCCAGTCGCTCCAATCGTGCGGTTCACGGCGCAAGACCTCCAAGGCATCGGCGTGGAGGATTTCGCATTTGGTGTTTCGGATTTCGGATTTGCTTCGGGCTTCGACCTTCGGATTTCGGGTTTCAGCTTTCGCTGCCAGACGTTCGCGCAGCACTGCGACCAATCGCGCGTCTTTCTCGATCGCCAAAACCTCGCCCGCCTGTGTCATCAGCAACTCCGTCAGCGGGCCCAGCCCCGGGCCGATTTCCAAGACTTTGTCCGCGTGGTTCAGTTCGGCCGCCGCGACGATGCGGCGCAATTGGTTGCCGTCGTGAAGAAAGTTCTGCCCGAGGGATTTGGTGAGCTGAATCCCTCGCTCCGTCAAGACTTCCCGCATTTCGGAGAGCTTCATGTCGTTGAATCGTGGAATCGGTAGGCCGTTGAATCATTGAACCCGGTGTTCGATGAAACGCTTCGACGGTTCAACAGTTTAACACCTCCGCCAGCGCATTCACGCTCTTCTGCAATTCTGCGCGCGTGATCGTCAGCGGCGGGGTGAAGCTGATGACGTTGCTGTGCTCGCCTTCGGGCAGCAGGATGAAACCGCGGTGCAACAGGGCTTTAATGACGCGCAGCGCCTCTGCCGTGGCGGGCGAGCCGTCGGCGTGGCAGAGTTCCACGCCGGCCATCAGGCCGCAACCCCGGATGGCGATGTGAAGTTGCAGATCCGAGATTTGAGCCCGGAGCTGCTCGAGCAAAAGCGCGCCGAGCCGGGCGCTGCGCTCGCAGAGCTTGAGCCGGCGAATTTCGGCAATCTGCGCCAGGGCCATCGCGCAGCCGACGGGATGGCCGAGGAAGGTGCTGGTGTGAATGGCCTCGCCCGTGGACGGCGGCCACGCGGCGTCCATCACATCGGCGCGGCCCACGCAAGCGGAAAGCGGGAAGCCGCCGGTGAGGGCTTTGCCCAGGCAAATCAAATCTGGGAGGACCGGCACGCCGCCTGTCCCACTGTGCTCGCAGGCGAACCATTTCCCCGTGCGGCCGAAGCCGGTGTAGATCTCGTCCACGATCAGCAGCGTGCCGTGCTCGTCGCAAAGCCTCCGGAGCAGCGGCAGGAATTCCGGTGGCGGAAGGCGGATGCCGCCCCGGGCTTGAATGGGTTCGACCAGGATCGCACCGATCCGTTCGCGGCGGAGAATCGCGCGGAGGGCGGTCTCGACGGATTTCATTGTAGGACAGGCTTCCAGCCTGTCTCCATCTTCCAAGACTCCTCGCGGCGGGCAAACAAACGGAGACAGGCTGGAAGCCTGTCCTACGACCGGGAACGGCGCGAACTGCGCAAACTGGCGGAGCTGCGCTCGAAACGAGTGGCGGAAATGGTCGCGGTGCGTGGCGTTCAAAGCGCCGTAACCGAGTCCGTGATACGCGCCCTCGAAGGCAATCACCCCGGGTTTGCCCGTGGCGAGCAGGGCGGTCTTGAGCGCGGCCTCGACCGCCTCGAAGCCGGAGTTGCAGAAGATTGTTTTGCCGCGTTGAACGGTTGAATCGTCGAATCGTTGAACCGACCGCTGATGCGACGGTTCAACGGTTTCACGATGCAACGGCGCGCTCCAGCGTTCAAACGTGATCCGGCTCAACTCGCGGGCGAGTTGCGCCTTGAGCGCATGCGGATGCACGTCACCCATCGCGTGGAGGAGCTTCGCCATCTGCCGCTGGCCGGCGCGGACGACGCGGGGATTGGCGTGTCCCGCCGCCGCCACGCCGAAGGCCGCGGTCAGGTCGAGGTACTTTTGCCCTTCCGCATCCCAGACGTGGACGCCGTGTGCCCGCTCCCAGACGATGGGCCAGCCGCCCGCCGGATCCAGGAAGGTGACGTTGCGCGATTCGTAAGCGCGAAGCAGGTGGAGAGTCGTGACCGAAGCGGCGCGACGGCGAAGCGGCGCGGTGGTCGCCCGCGCGTTTCGCCGGTTCTCCGCTTCTTCGCTTCTCCGTTTCACGTAGTTGCTTTCGTCACACGCCGCGCTGTTCCGGCGGCCAGATGAGCTTGTGCAATTGCGCCTGGAAACGCACGGGCAGGGCGTCGGCCAGAATGCGCTCGGCCAGTTCGCGCCGCGAAATTGGCGTCTGGCCGGGCGGCGCGGGTTTCAGCGATGCATCCCGCTGCGCGGGTGACAGTGGCTGTGCCCAAGACATCAGCAACGGGCAAAGGCCGGCCAGCCGGCGCTCCATGATCTGCCGCTTCGCCCACGCATAGTCCTCCACGGTGCCGATGACGAACTTGATCTCGTCGGCGGTTTTCAAGTGCGCGAGGTTCTCCCAGCGATTGCGGGCGGCCTCGCCGCTGCTGGGACATTTCAGGTCCATGATGCGGCGGACACGCGGGTCCACGGGCGCAATGTCCAGCGCCCCGCTGGTTTCGAGGAGCACAGTGAAGCCGTCGTCGCAGAGCCGACGCATCAGCGCCAGCGAGTTGGCCTGGAGCAGCGGCTCGCCGCCGGTCAACTCCACGAGCGGAAGTTTCGGATTTCGGACTTCGGACTTCGGACTTCGGATTTCAGATTGGAGCGACGCAAACCCCGCCGCCAACCTCAAGACCTCTGCCCGCACTTCGTCCACCGGCAACTTGCGCCCCTCCGTGAACGCGTAGGCCGTGTCGCAATACGAACAGCGGAGGGGACAGGCGGTGAGACGTACGAACACACAGGGCAGGCCGGCGAACGAGCTTTCGCCCTGCAAACTGAGGAAGATTTCGTTGACGACCAGCGTGTCGGACATCGTGGCCAGTCTAGCGGCCCGCCGGGGCCGAGGGAACGCTTGATTTGAGGGGTCGAGTCGCGCGGCGACCAGCGGAGAGGTTGCCGGATAGGACAGCCCATATTCCACTCCGCTGAGGCGGTTTCAAAACTCCCGCCGGATGGGGCAGCCGACCTACAGGCTGTGAAAAACAACCCGATTCTTGTAGGCCGCGTGCTTTCACGCGGCGTTCCTGGCCAAGTGTTGAAAGAGCCTCCGTATGTCCGATGGAAGAACAGGCAGGGTTCGCGTTCTTGAGGGGTACAGCCTCGCCGCTCAAACTGAGCTTCATGGGAGAAAAGAAAACCGGGCAGGAGGTTCAGTCCTGCCCGGCGCGGAGATCGGTTGAATCCGGTTACTTGGAGTCTTCCAGTTGCCTGGCCTCGTCGGCGGCGTCGAAGGCGTGCTGCAACGCCACGAGGTCTTCGCCGGGCTTGAGCTGATCCAGGATTTTCTGCTCTTCCTTGAGTTGCTCGTCGCTGTAGGTGGCGGCCTTGATGGACAGGCCGATGCGGCGGTCGCTCTTGTCAATCTTGATGACCCGCGCGGTCACGTCCTGGCCGACCTTAAGCACGTTCTTGATCTTCTCCACGCGCTCTTCGCTGACTTGGGAGATGTGGACAAGCCCGTCAATCTCGTTCTGCAGGCCAATGAAGGCGCCGAAGCTGGCGAGTTTGGTGACCTTGCCGGTGACGAGGTCGCCCACCTTGTAGTATTCGTCAATGTGGTCCCACGGGTCGGTGGCAAGCTGTTTGACGCCAAGCGCAATGCGTTGGTTCGCCTTGTCCACTTCCAGCACGATGGCTTCGACTTCGTCGCCCTTCTTGAGGACTTCGGAGGGGTGATTGATCTTGCGCGTCCAGGAGAGGTCGGAGACATGCACCATGCCGTCAATGCCTTCCTCAAGCTCGATGAAGGCGCCGTAGCTCGTGAGATTGCGGACCTTGCCCTTGATGTGCGTGCCCGCCGGGTAACGGGTGTCCACGGTGTCCCACGGATTGGACTCAAGCTGCCGGATGCCGAGCGAGATCTTCTGCTCGTCGCGGTTGATGCCGAGGACGACGGCCTCGACCTCCGCGCCCTGGGTGAGGACATCGGAGGGCTTGGCGATGCGCTTGGTCCAGGAGAGTTCGGTGACGTGGACCAGGCCTTCGACTCCGGGTTCGAGTTCAATAAACGCGCCGTACGGGACGAGGTTGACCACCTTGCCCTTGACCCTGGTGCCGACGGGATACTTGCCCTCGATCTGGTCCCAAGGATTGGACATCTTCTGTTTGAGGCCCAGGCTGACGCGCTCCTTTTCCTTGTTGATGTCGAGGACGACGACGTCGAGGTCCTGGCCGACCTTGAGCAACTCGGACGGGTGGCCAATGCGGCCCCAGCTCATGTCGGTGATGTGCAACAAGCCGTCAATGCCGTTGAGGTCAATGAACGCGCCGAAGTCGGTGAGGTTCTTGACCGTGCCCTTGCGGATGTCGCCCGGCGTCATTTCGGCCAGCAGTTTGGCGCGGCGCTCGGCGCGCTCCTGTTCGATGAGTTCGCGGCGCGAGAGGACGATGTTCTGCCGCTCCTGGTTGATCTTGACGACCTTGAACTCGTAGGTATTGCCCACGTATTGGGCGAGATTCTTGGAAATGACGATGTCCACTTGGGACGCGGGCAGGAAGGCTTCGACACCGACGTTGACGAGCAAGCCGCCCTTGACCACCGCCTTGACCTTGCCTTGGATGCGGCCGCCCTCGTTGCAAATCGTGAGAATCTTGTCCCAGTTCTTCTTGAACTCGGCCTTCTCGTGCGAGAGGACGACCATGCCGTCCTTGTCTTCGAGCTTTTCAATCAGGACATCCACCTGCGACCCGACGGTGACGGTGGTGATGTCCATGAATTCGCCGGCGGGGATCACGCCCTCGCTCTTGTAGCCAATGTCCACAAGGACTTCCTTGGGACGAACTTCGATGACGGTGCCGGGGACAATCTCGCCAACCACAAAGCGCACGGGGCTTTGCTTCATGGCGTCTTCCATGGTGAACATAATAATACGCGGAACGAACGGAGGAGCTTGAGGTGGCGCGCCGGGCGCCGCCGAGGGCTCCATTGCCTAACGAACCAGTCGTTGCGACGGCAACGGAGGTTGAATGTTAGGTTGCTTGTTAACTTTTGTTTCTCAGCCTCAACGAGCCTCCGCACTCACGGGGCTCAGGCGGCGGGGAGGATAGGGATGGCCGGTTCACCCGCAAGCCCAAAAAACCGATTTCGGAAGCGCGGAAAGCGCCTCCGCTAATCCAACACCTGGACGCGCAGGTTGCGGAATTCCACCTTCATGGCAAGGCCGGGGTGGATTTGGAGGCCAATGGGTCCCGGTTGGGCGTATTTCGCGTCGGTGTATTTTGAAACTTGCTCGCCGTTCAGCCAGACCGTGAACGTGTTGCCCTTGGCTTCGAGCCGGAACTTGTTCCATGCGTCCGCCTTCAACAGCTTCTCGATGTTCTTCGCCTGGCCGACCGCGGGATACTTCTCCGCGCCGCCAGTGTAGAACGAGCAGGTCATGTCCTTCTTGAGGCTGCGCGAGACGCCGAACTGCAGTTGCAGCTCCGGTTGCCGCAGCATGATGCCGCTGTCAATCTCTCCGCTCCACCGCGCCTCGCACTCGATGGCGAAATCCCCGTACGATCGCTCGGTGTAGAGCATGCTCCCTTTCTTGGCCGCGTCGTTCTCCCCCACCAGCACGCCGTCCACGACCTTCCAGAACGGGTTCGGGTCCGGCACTTTCCAGCCGGCAAGGTCTTTGCCATTGAAGATGGGTTTTAGGTCATCCGCGCGGGCAGCAGGATTCAAGGCCATCGCACCGGCCAGGAAGCAGGCGCACAGGAGGAGGTTTGGTTTGGATTTCATGGTGGGTGCGGTTCGTTTCGGTGGATTGGACTGGTTGGGGAAGCTGCGGCTTCAAGGCGTCCTCGCATCGTCGCACAGCGCGAACATAAGGATGGCCGACGCCGTGCCGTCCATGGTCGGTTCGTTCGTCGAATAATCCTTCCAGTCGTCGTGATAGACGGCCAATTCGCCTTGGAACGCCGCCAGCGGATCTGGCTCGGTGATGGCCACACCCTTCAGCGATTTGAAAATGCGTTCATAAACTGGCCCATCCACAAGTCCGCCACGCGCCGTGCGGCCGGTGAGCCGGAAGGTCGTCATGTGCGTATCTTTCGGGAACACGCTGCCGATCTCGGTAAACATGGTGTAGCCCCACGGATTGCGGCCCAGCAGCCAATCGCGCTGCCGCGCGGCAAAGTCGCGATAACGAACGCCGCCCGTCATGCGCTCGTAGAGAAGGCATTGCGTGACCAGCGCGGTGACGAGGTTGTTCGAGCACCAGATGAACGGCACGCCGATGCGATACGGGTTCTTCCCGCCCATGCGCACGCAGCGCTCGATGCCGTCGCGGTAGTAACCGGCGAGCTGCGTTTGGAACGGGCGGTCCACGAGATCGTAGAGCCGGAAGTGGCCGATGTTCATGAACGGATAACACTCGTAATGCTTCGTCTGCTCGCGGCCCATCCAGCCTTCGTCCGCGGCCAGCTTGGCATAGCGCTTGGCCTCGTCGAGGTAACGCGGCTCGCGAGTGGCCCGGAACAACTCCGCCGCGCCCCATTCCATGTCGTCGGCCCAACTGCCTTCCTCGTAGCGATACGGCGCCTTGTAGGAGTTGCCCTGCTGGACGCCTTCCTTCGCTCGGCCAAGTTCATAGACCTCCTTGCCTGCTTGGAGGCAGCGCTGGGCGAACGCCGAGTGACTTGGATCATCCTTCCAAATCTGGTAGGCCAGTGCCATCGCTGCGGCATATCTGCCCGCGATGTTCGCCACGCCGGTGGACTCGCTCTTGTATTGCAGGAGGCCCTGCGGTTGGCCATCCGCGCAATACACGACGCGGTAGCTGCCCGTGCCCCAGCCATAGTCCGCGAACTCGTTTTGTGGCAAACGCGGTCCGCAATGATCGCGGTCATCGGCGACCTGATGGTAAAGCTGATCCGGCGCGGGATGAAGCTTGAGCATCCAGTCGAGTCCCCAGCGCGCCTCGTCGAGCAGGTCGGGGATGCCATTTGCGCCGGGCTGGCCGAGGGCGTTGAACTGATCCGCCAATTGAGGCCACTTGCGAGCCTTCGGATTCTGCCGGGGTTTCGGGCCAAGTTCGTACGCGAGCAGCATCTGCGCCGTGGCGTTGGCGGAGGTGATGAGATACTTGAGTTGATCCGCCGCGTCATGCCAGCCGCCACGCACGTCAATGTGCGTGGCATCCGGCAGCGGGCCGTATGCGGTTTTGCCATCGAACTGATGGCAATTCGTCCCCAGCCAGGGGTTGTAGCCGCACCGCTGCTGGCGCATGAAATCCAGCAAGTCATCCGGCAGACTGCGATACGTGTCGGCTCTGATGGCGAACGGCAGTGACTTCACCTCGCCAACGCGGATGACGTAGCGGCCCGGCTTGGAGAACTTGGTAAAGTCCAGTTCAGCGTGATTCTCGAACTGGCCCCAGCGTGCGTCAGTCACCGGCTTGGCCTTGCCTTCGAACTCAACCTTCAAGCTGTCCGCCTGCACCACTGCGAACACCGGCGGCAAAGCTGATTTGGAAAACGCCACCGCGATCTTGGTCTCGCGTGGGTTGTACCCAAGCTGATTGGCGCGGATATTGGCTTCTTCCGCGCGGGCCGTGAGCTGCAAGACCGCCAATGCAAGAAAGAGGATTGCAGAGTGCGCGGGCTTTCGATGTAGCGGCGCCTCGGCAGAGCGCCGCCACCTTCCGTTTGCCGGACAAAGAGTGCGGCGCTCTACCGAGACGCCGCTACGGAGACTTCGCACTTTCACTTCGTTTCCTTTGGTTCGAGCAATTCATCCACGCGGACGAATTGGTAGCCTTTGGCGGCCAACACGTCGAGCAATTCGCCAAAACGGGTGTGGAATTTGTCCGCCCGGCCCGGCCCGCTGCCGATATGCAGCAGCAGGATGAACCCGTTCAACCCGTTCGGATCCTCGCGCTCCTTCTTGAGGATGCTGTCGAAGATGGCCTGCGACGACACAAAGTTCTTGTCCGCCTCGCCCGTGTAATCCGCGTTCGACCGCGTCCCGGGGGTGTAGTTGATGAGCGTCATGCCAAACTCGGCGGTCCAGTCGGCGATCTCGCGATTGTAGAGCTCGTAGGGCGGGAGGAAGTAGCGTATTGGGTAGTCGCTATCCCTTTCGATGCCGTAACGCTTCCTGAATTCCTCGAGTACAGCCAGGTTAGGCGGGCTCAATTCTCTCCGTTCCGCCAAGTGACCGACCGCTTTGCTGATCTTCGCCTCATTTGCACTCAGATCCTTCCGGAATTGCTCCTGCGTGACCAGCGTCTTCCGGTCTGCCTCCCACGAACAGTAAAGCAGGTGCTTGTCCGAATGCGGCCCCAGCAGATGATTCTCCTTGACGATACGCCCAATCAAAGCCTCGAAAGTCGTATTGGCCATGAAATCGCCCGTTAAGAAGAACGAAGCCTTGGCCTGGTGTTCCACCAACTCATCGAGAATGGTCTCACCTCCCTCCGCGAATTCATGCCCGGTGAAGGCCAGGGCAATGGCTCTTCGCCCCTTTGGCCCGCGCACGATGGCGCCGTCCCGCATCTCGCACTGCACGCGATAAAGCGCCCACTTCGCTCGGTCACGAACGCGAGGGTCGGGATCCGCTGCGGCCACCTCCAATACCGGAACCGACGCGGCCGCATCCACGCCGAACCCCGCCAGCGTCGAGATGGCGCGCAACCGAACCGAGCGATTCAGGTCGGAAACCAGCGGCCTGATTGCTGGAACGACCACTTCCGGCTGCAAACCGATCCTGCCGAGCGCCGCAGCCGCAGAACTCCGGACTCCGGCATCTGGTGAGGCGAGATTCGTCACCAATGCGCTGATTGCCGGATGCCCACGGTTATGCAAATTGCCGAGGTAGAAGGCAGATCCGGGCGCGAGGTTCGCATTGGTGAGCCCATGCAGCATCAACCCGAACACCGTCGGCCCACCGATGCCTCCCAGCGCACCCTGGGCGCTCCAAGCGTCGTCCTTATCCGGTCCGAACATGAGCTTGCTGAGCTTGGGAATCGCCGGCGCCGCTTGTTCTCCCAGCGCGCCGAACCCGGCAATTGCCCGGTTCCGACGAGTCATGGCAGAGAGAGGATTCCACGAGAAAGACAATTTCGATGCGACCCAATCCAGCGCCGCCAACCCGGGCATGTTTCTTGCCTGAAGTTCCTCGAGGAGGAACGGGATGGCGTTGGTGCCGATCGCACGAACCGCCACCACCGCTTCTGCATCAAGCTCTCCAAGTCCGCAACCACAGACCCCTTCGAGCCAGGAACTCAGCCGCTTGCCTTGATAGCTCGGCTCGGCGGGACGCGATATCGCCCAGCCAAGCGCCGCCACCGCCGCAACGGCCACCACCCAGATGCAGACTTTTGCGCACTTCTTCACGCCGCAACGGATTCTCTCCAGTCCTCGACGCACCGCGAGAAAAATCCTTGCGCTGGTTTACCATGAGAAACCTGGGAGGGTTCTGGCGAGAGACAGGAAGATCGAGGGCAGAAGAACGAATTCCGGATGTTCCAGTCAGGCATCTCCCGGTCAGTCGCGCCAGTTTCGTGGACTGGCGGTTTCCGCGAGTCGTAGCGGCGTCTCGGCAGAGCGCCGCCATTGTGGAATCCGGGCCGATGCGCGCGGCGTTCATCTGAGGCGCCGCTGCTGGGCGTCGGAAGAGCCTCGGTCTTCCGCATCTTCCTGCTCTCAGTCTTCCTGCCTCGCCTTTTCTTGTTCGCAGACCACCATCGTCCTCCGGCACTTCTCGGCTCCGTGCGTATAAACCTCCCGGGAAAATGTATTTGCCGGCTTGCGCCCTTTGCCGTAGGACAAGGGCCAACGTAAACAAAAGGAATCACTATGACATTGGCACTAATTGGATTCGCGATGCTCCTCGGACTCGTGGTCATCGCGGTGTTGCTGGTGGCCGTCTTCGCCATCATCGGCATCTACAACAAGCTCGTCACCCTGCGCAACCGGTTCAAGAACGCCTGGGCGCAGATTGACGTGCAGCTCAAGCGGCGCTACGACCTCATCCCCAACCTCGTCGAGACCGCCAAGGGCTACCTCAAGCACGAGCGCGGCACGCTCGAAGCCGTCATCGCTGCGCGCAACGCCGCGTCGCAGGCGAACACCCAGGTCACCGCCAACCCGGCCGACCCCGCCGCGATGAAGCAGCTCATCGCCGCCGAAGGCACGCTCACCGGCACGCTGGGCCGCCTGTTCGCACTGTCCGAGGCCTATCCCGACCTCAAGGCGAACCAGACCATGGCCCGCCTGATGGAGGAGCTGACCTCGACCGAGAACAAGGTGTCGTTCGCCCGGCAGGCCTACAACGACAGCGTGATGGGCTACAACACCCAGCGCGAGGTGTTCCCGAGCAATATCATCGCCGGCATGTTCAACTTCGCCGCCGCCGAGCTGTTCGTCGTCGAGAAGGCCGAGGAACGCGAAGCGCCGAAGGTGCAGTTCTAACGAAACGTGCTGCCGGCATCTTGCCGGCAGAGCATACTGTGAAACGCGCGCAATGCGCCCGCCGCCCATCATACAATCGCAGTCCAGCAAGGGACGCCTCTTCGCTTGCATTTTGGGCATAATCATCCTGTGCGGATTGTCTATCGCAGCGGAGTTACCCTTTGCCTCCAACCAAAACGTAGGGACGCAGCTTCTCGGGATGTTGGGCGCGGGTGGGTATCTCTTTGCACTGGTCTTCTCCCTGGTCTTTGCCTGGATCGAACGGAAACGCCTCCGTTTGTTGGCGGTGATTCCCCTCTTGCTTTGCTTTGGTTCGTGCGTGGCGACAACAACCGTTGGCAGAAGCATGCGGCGGGCGGAATTCGAGAGACAGTTTCCACGGTACGTGGCGTTGGTTGAGAGAATTCGATCCGTGGAGGCGTTGGCTTCAAACAAGGTTGAATCCATTTCCCTCTCTGAGGCCGAACGCGCTCTGGTTTACAACGTACTAGGCGAACTGGATACGAACGGTGTTCTGACGGTCGAGTTGCTCACTGGTGGCGGTTTCCCCTTGAAGCACTCGGGCTATCTGTACACGTCCTCCGGGAGTGTTGAACCGGGCTCCTTTTTCGATGAACGCTGGCCTTTTAAGACGGAGGTGAAAACCAATTGGTACCGGATTTCCGACTAATACGGCGGCTTGACTCGCGAGCGGACTCGAATGCGACATTGAAGGGCCGCGATCTCACGTTCGCGGCTAGGTGAATTGACATGGACTTCATTGAACGACAAAACAAGGACCGGTGGAACACGAAGCGGCGCTGCTTCGCGGCGGCGGCTTCATCCCGCAGGGATGACACGTCAATAGCCGTGGGTGGCAACCCACGGAACGGCGCGCCGATGCGTTCGACCCCGGCGGGGTCGCACTATCCGTTGGTTTGTCCATCCGCAGGTTTCGCCTGCGGCTATTCATGTCCGGCCTCTCCGAGGCCATTCTCGAACCCCATCACCCATGCCCGGAAGCCTCATAGGTGAGATCATCGTCCGGCCGATACTGGAGTTGGTGTTTCAGGTCGCGGCCTACTACGTCGGGTGCGTCGTGGTGCCGGTGGTTTCGTTGGGGCGATGGCAGTGCGAGCCGCTGCTGAACGACGTGCCAAGGAAGCGGCTGCGGAAGTTTGGTCTTTATCATGTGCGCGGGCAGCAAGTCTATCTGACAGCCGAAGCCACGGCTTTGGTCGGATTGCTGTTCTGCCTTGGAGTGGCAGCGCTCGGGCTGTGGCTTTACTTCAGAACATGAAACCCATTGGGCCGAGTAACGCCGAAACCGAGGACGCCAGATGACCGCCATTGGACACATTCTGGTTGTGCTGGGCCTGACTGCGGCCCTGGCGGGCGAAGCCATGTTCCTGACGGTTGCGTTCAAGCGCAGCCTCGGGTGGTTCTTTGGCTGTTTGTTCGTCCCGCTGGTGGATATCGTGTTCCTGGCGCTGAACTTCAGGCTCACGGCCAAACCGTTTGGGATCGCTTTGCTCGGCGTGGTAGTCGCAGGCTTGGGCGACTACCTGACGGGCAACGTCTGGTTCAGTTGAGCGCCGCTCGGTTATGAGCCCTGAAAACATCCGTGTTTGGTTGAACATCGCCGCTGTGGTGGGCATCGTGGCGCTGCTTTGGTCCTTGGGTGTGATGCTGTGTCGCGAATGGGTGAAGACCGATTTACGCCGCAGGGTGTTTGAGCCGATCAGCATCCGCTGGCGTCCGTTTGCCTCTTGGGATTTTTCGTGCGCCTTCAACGTGATTTATGCTGACTTTCACGGCGATGTTCACCGAGCCCATTGTTGGACCCATTGGCACCGCCCCAGCGTCTTTTGGGAAGACGATGAAGTCATCGGTCAAGACCCCGCGAAGGCGGCGTAGGAACCAAGCCAGAGCATGTTATTGAATGGACTTCTTTGAACGACAGGACAAGGCCCGCCGGAACACGAAGCTGCTCGTGGTTTATTTCGTGATGGCGGTGGTGTCGAGCCCAGGCTGTAGTCTCTTCCAGGTGTGTGACCAGAACCCCAGACCGGGCCAATGAAGAAGACATCCTCGCTACCGCTTCGCCAAGCGCTGCCCCGAAGTGACTGGGCACTGCTTACGGTGAGTGCTTTGACGCTGCTATCGTCAGCAGTTCTGCCCGCGGCCATCCTACTACCGTGGCCGAAGTGGTTTCGCTTGATTGGGCTATTTGGACTGCTTGTTGGTCCACAGTTTTTTATCTTGGCGACGTGGGAGTTGATCCGACACCAAAGGAACTGGCGAGTGTGTCTGGCTGTGGCTGCCTCCGCAGCAGCGAGCGCGATCGCTTGGGGCACAACCTTCTTTTACGCAACCGGGCGAATGTGGTGAATCTGATTCGGAAAACAAGGCCGCAAGCCATTTTGACTGACCGCGAACTGACGTTCGCGGCTACGTGAATTGACATGGACTTCTTTGAACGACAAGACAAGGCCCGCCGGAACACGAAGTGGCTGGTGGTTTACTTCGTGATGGCGGTGGTCTGCATCATCGCGTCGGTCTATCTGGCGTGCCTGGTGATCTTCGCCGGCGTGTCGGCCAACCAGCCGCGGCATCGCCGCGTCCAGTTGGAAGCCGAGCGCGGCAGCTCGATCCAGCTCTGGAATCCGGACATCTTCAGCTACGCCGTGTTGGGCACGCTGGCGGTGGTTTTCTGCGGCAGCGCGTGGCGGCTCTCCTCGCTCTCCGCCGGCGGCAGCGCCGTGGCGACCTCCATGGGCGGCCGGCTCGTGAACCCGAACACCGACGATCCCGACGAGCAGAAGCTGCGGAACGTCGTCGAGGAAATGGCTCTCGCCTCCGGCGTGCCAGTGCCGCAAATCTACGTGATGGACGAGGAGGAGGGCATCAATGCCTTCGCCGCCGGCCACACGCCCAGCGACGCCGCCATCGGCGTGACGCGCGGTTGCATGAAACTGCTCACGCGCGACGAACTCCAGGGCGTCATCGGCCACGAGTTCAGCCACATCCTGAACGGCGACATGCGGCTGAACCTGCGCCTCATGGGTATCATCTTCGGCATCCTCTGCCTCACAATCATCGGGCGCATCCTGATCCGCACCCGCGGGCGCAAGAACCCCCTGCCGTTGCTGGGGCTGGCGCTGATCATCATCGGCTGGGTGGGCGTGTTTTTCGGCCACCTCATTCAGGCTGCGGTGAGCCGCCAGCGCGAATTCCTAGCGGATGCCTCCGCCGTACAGTTCACGCGCAATCCTGCCGGGCTCGCCGGCGCGCTCCAGAAGATCGGCGGACTGGCCGCCGGTTCGCGGGTCGAGAACGGGCACGCGGCGGAGGCGAGCCACATGTTTTTCGGAAGCGTGGAGTCGTCCTTCCTCAGCGCATTTTCCACACACCCACCGTTGGAGCAACGCATCCGGGCTATTGACCCAAACTGGGACGGAAAGTTCCGTATGGTCAGCGCGGGATCAATCAGATCAGTCGGACCAAGTCGGATCGAGTCAGAGGGCGGCCTGCGGAGGGCGGCGTCTGGTTTCGCCCCGCCCGTCATCCGCGCCCCGAGCGTGCTCCCCAACCTCGGCCAGCCCACGCCGTTGCACCTGCGCTACGCCGAGGAACTGCGGAATTCGTTCCCAGAAACCATCCGTGCCGCCGCGCGCGAACCCATCGGCGCGATGGCGCTGATTTACGCAATGCTCCTGAGCGATGAGCCGGCGCTCCGCGAGTCCCAACTTCAGCAACTCGCCCAACTGGCCGGCGCGAAGGTTCAGGAGCGGGTGATCGCCCTTGGGCCCGAGGTGGCCAACGTAGCGACCCGCGCCCGCCTGCCGCTGGCGGACCTGGCCATCGCGGGGCTGCGCGCCATGACGCCCGCCGAGTTCGCGCAATTCTCGCGTGCCCTCAAGTGGCTCATCGAGAGCGACCGGCAGATTGACTTGCTGGAATACGTGCTGCAGAAGATCGTCCGCCGCCATCTTGCGCCGCAGTTTGAGCAAGCCCGCCCGCCGGTGGTGCAGTATTACACGCTCCGTCCGCTCATGCCGGATTGCGCCGTGCTGCTGTCCGCGCTCGCGCAGGTCGGCAGCGGCGACCCGGCCGAGACCGAGCGCGCCTTCCGCAAAGGTGTGCCCTACTTGCGCGCGACGGACGAAATCCCGCTGCTGCCCCGCGCTGAATGCGGTCTTGGTCAGGTGGACGCCGCGTTGAATCGCCTCGCGCTCGCCGTGCCGCAGATCAAGAAAAACCTCCTCGAAGCCGCCGTGCAGATCGTGGGCGCGGACGGCGTGATCCAAGAGCGCGAGTCCGAAATGCTCCGCGCCATCGCCGACACGCTGGATTGCCCGCTGCCGCCGTTCGTGACTGCGGAGTAATGAGGGTGCGAGCATTTGTCAGCCGGGGATGAGGTTCTTTCCGTGGTTGACTCGGGTTCACCCGTTGGTTGGCGGGTTTCAGAATTGACTTGCCCGAGTTACCGAGACTGGCGGGTCGAACGTCCCGGTGGCGCATTGGTTTCCCGTTCCGAGGCGGCGTCCGATGCTGCGGTCAGCCGATTCGTTGGCGTGACACGTACGGTGGGCCGCTCGGTTTCTCCGGTGGGTGCTAACGGTCTTGACCGCGGTTGAGCGGCGGGAGGCGGAACGTCCGGTCGGTTGTTGGAGGAAGGTGTGGCCGCAGGCGAAGGCGTTGTCGCGGTCTCCGAGCGGGTTTCACTTCTGGACGCGGGGGCGGCAAGCGTGGGCGGGGTGGCGGTGGAACGCTCGGCGGTGGGACGAACTCGCGCGGTGTCCCGTGGCGCGGGCGCTGGTGCCGGGGATGTCGTCGGATTCGGGGTCGGCGCTGGCGTTGATACCGCTGGCGCTTGGCGCGTCGGCGGCGCAGGCGGCGCGATGGAAACTGCGCGCGGCTCGGGTTTCGTCGCGGGCACGGTCGCTGGAGCGG
>CAZJTM010000079.1:0-24788 GCA_964548925.1 uncultured Verrucomicrobiota bacterium
AAACCCCTACCTGCAGGCTCGCTCTGCCGCCGTGGCGATCGCGGTATCAAGCCGCTTCTTTGGCGGCCCTGCGGCGCACCAGCGGCGGGCATTCGCCCAGCACCACCGGCTTGGTGATCTTCACATGGACCACGTTGTCACTGCTCGGGATGTCATACATCACGTCGAGCATCAGCTTTTCCAGTAGTGTTCGCAGCGCCCGTGCCCCCGTGCCTTTCTTGATGGCCTGCGCCGCCAGTTCGCGCAGGGCGTCGTCCGTGAATTCCAGTTCCACGCCCTCAATGGCCATGAGCTTGGCGTATTGCTTGGTCAGCGCGTTGCGCGGGCCGGTCAAAACCTCGACCAATTGGTCTTCGGTCAACTCGGCCAAGGTCGTCACCACCGGCAAACGACCGATGAACTCGGGGATGAAGCCAAACTTCAGCAGGTCTTCCGGCTCGACCGCGGCCAACAATGGGCCCCGTGCGTCCGCTTCGGTTTGTCCGCCTCGGCCCATGGCATGAAAACCCATGACGTGATGGCCCAGCCGCCGCTGGATCATGCCCTCCAAACCTACGAACGCACCACCACAGATGAACAGGATGTCCGTGGTGTCCACGCGGATGTATTCCTGTTGCGGATGCTTGCGCCCGCCCTGCGGCGGCACGGCGCAAACTGTGCCCTCGAGGATTTTCAGCAGTGCCTGCTGCACGCCTTCTCCGGAGACGTCCCGAGTGATCGAGACGTTCTCCGTGCGGCGCGCGATCTTGTCTATCTCATCAATGTAAACGATGCCGCGCTGGGCCCGCTTCACGTCGTAGTCGGAGTTCTGAAGCAGGCGCAGGATGATGTTTTCCACGTCTTCGCCCACGTAGCCGGCCTCGGTAATCGTGGTGGCGTCGGCGATGGCGAAGGGTACGTCCAGGATGCGCGCTAGCGTGCGCGCCAGCAACGTCTTGCCCGAGCCGGTCGGGCCGAGCATGAGGATGTTGCTCTTCTCGATCACCACATCGGCGTGCGGATCACGGCGCCCGTTGGCGTTCTCGTCCGGACGCGGCTGCGGGCGGTGGAGGATGCGCTTGTAGTGGTTGTGAACGGCGACCGCGAGCGTCTTCTTGGCTTGGTCCTGGCCGACACAATGCCGGTCCAGTTCCCGCTTGATCTCCGCCGGTTTCGGAACCGCGAGCCGCGCTTCCGGCTTCGGCTCCGGGGCAAGCTCTTTATCGAGGACCGTTTTGCAGAGAAGGACGCAGTTGTCGCAAATGTACACGCCCGGTCCGGCGATGAGCTTCTTCACTTCGGCGTGGGACTTGTTGCAGAAGCTGCAAACGGCAATGGGCGAAGGACGGGCCATCGGAAATCACGAATGAAGAATGACCAATGACGAACTGATGGGCGTGACGGCTGCCTTCACGCCTTTTCCTGCAACGTCGCGATTTCCTTCCGCGATTGCACCACGGCGTCCACGAGGCCATAGGTCTTCGCTTCGTCGGCGGACATGAAGAAATCGCGGTCGGTGTCCTTCGAGATGTCTTCCACCGGTTTGCCGCAGTGCTTGGCGAGGATTTCGTTCAGGCGATCCTTGAGGCGCAGGATTTCCTTTGCCTGGATGCTGATGTCGGTGGCCGCGCCCTGCACGCCGCCCCACGGCTGGTGGATCATGATGCGGGCGTTCGGGAGCGCGTAGCGTTTGCCCTTCGTGCCCGCCGCCAGCAACACCGCGCCCATGCTCGCGGCCTGGCCGACGCAATAGGTGTTCACGTCGCACGTGAGGTATTGCAGCGTGTCGTAGATCGCCAGCCCCGAGGTGACGCTGCCGCCCGGTGAGTTGATGTAGAGATGAATGTCCTTCTTGGGATCGTTCATCTGGAGGAAAAGCAATTGGGCGATGATCAAGTTCGACACCATGTCGTCCACGGGCGTGCCCAGGAAGATGATGCGGTCCACAAGCAGCCGCGAATAAATGTCGTAGCCGCGCTCGCCGCGCCCCGTCTGCTCCACCACCATCGGTACCAGGAAGTTCGTTTCGTTCATAAAGCCTTGTTTTCGGCAGCGAGAACGTAAGGGAGCACTCTGGAGGCGTCAAGCAAACCCCCGGCGGCTGTTGTGTCGTTTTCAAGCGCGAACGAGTCATGGGAGGAGGTTTTGGGCCGGGAGATTGGAGCAGAGTGTTTGAGGTGTGGCTTGGCGCCTGGGATGGGCGGTGCGCACGGAGTAGTGGGCGGTGGGGTGAGTGCGAATGACGACCGGCGTGTGCGGTGGCTCTCAGAGGCAGAGGCGCTGGGCGCCGATGGGCAAAAGACCGCGTTTGAAAACCACAAGTGTCCACCCCTCTAATCTCCCACTATTCGCCTTTGCCCGCACCGCAACAGCGGCCCGACACCCCGCCCTGCGCCCCGCGTTCGCCGCATTCGCTTTGCTTTTTCCCGGCCTTCCGTGTCCCCTGTGGGCGTGCTGACGACGATTCGCCGGGCCGAATATGCCGAACTGGTCACGCTCTTCTTCATTCAGGGAGCGGCGCTGGGCATGTGGTTCGTGCCTTTGAGCACCGTGCTCGACGCAAACGGTCTGCATGCCATTAAACCCTATGCCTTCGCCACCACGGCGCTGGCGGCGTTCATCTCGCCGCTCCTCTTCGGCGCCATGGCGGATCGCCAGGTCTCGCCGGTGAAAGTGCTCCGTGGACTCTCGCTGGCCACGGCGCTGGCCATGGCCCTGGCCAGCACCGCCATCAAGCTGGTGTGGCCTCCGTGGTTGGTGCTGGGGCTGATTCAGCTTCACGCGCTCTGTTCCTCCCCCACCTTCAGCATCGCTTCAACGATCGTTCTCGCGCGGTTGGCGGACGCGCAGATGGAGTTCGGTCCGATCCGCGCCATGGCCACGTTTGGCTGGATGGCCGGGTGCTGGACGGTCAGCCTCCTGGGCGCGGACACTTCACCGCTGGCGGGCTACGGTGGCGCGGTGGTTTGGCTGGGCGCCTGCAGTTGCACGTTCTTCCTGCCGGCCCTCGAAACGCCCCCCGCCGCCGCGCACCTCACCTGGCACGAGCGCCTGGGCCTGGATGCGCTCACGCTGCTGAAGAACCACGATCATCGCGTGGTGTTCATCATCGCGGCGCTCTTCTCGATTCCGCTGACGGGGTTTTACCCTTATGCGCCGCCCCACCTGCGCGAGCTGGGCCTGCGGCACACCACGGCTTGGATGAGCCTCGGCCAAGTGACGGAAATCATCGCCATGTTCAGCCTCGGCGCGCTGCTGAAGTGGCGGTTGAAGTGGATCATCACGTGCGGCCTCGTTCTGGGAGTCGCGCGGTTCGCGCTGAGCGCGGTCAACGGCAAGGCTTGGCTGCTGAGTGGCGTGCTGTTGCACGGCGCCTCGTTCACGCTGGTGTTGATTACCTCGCAAATCTACCTCGAACAACGCGTGGATCCCGCCTGGCGTGCCCGGGCGCAGGCCTTGATGACGCTGATGATCAGCGGCGTGGGTAATTTCATCGGCTATCTCGGCACCGGCTGGTGGTTTGCGGTATGCACGGGTTCCGGCGGTACCCGCTGGCCGCTTTTCTGGAGCGGACTCGCCGCAGTGGTGGCGGCGGTCTTGGCGTATTTCCTGTTGGCCTATCGCGGCGTGGGTCGCGGGCTTCGGCGCACGGCGGGCAGTCCGCTTCAGTGATCCTCGGGGGCTTCTTGACAGGCGACGTCGCAGGTTGCCCCGCTGCCGTTCCCGAAGTCGTTTTTCCTCCCCCCAATTCCTTAACCCCGCCAAGACGGTAAGGACCCGGGAGCGGAGCTCGTCCCACGCTTTCCGGTTTTGCTGCCCGACTGCCTGGACTAAACTGGGCACATGGCAAGAACTCGACTGATAGCTGTGGTGATCCTGTTCGTGGTCGTCTTCGCCGGAGGATTGTTCCTGGGATTCAGGATGCCGGCCTGGATTGGCTGGGGCGGCGGCGTGAGGATTTACAGCCCCTCCGCGCTGCTCCAGCAGGTGCAAACGCTGGCCCACCTTGTGACGGTCAAATACGTCATCGAGAAGGCGGTGGTCATCGAGGACGTGAAATGGTATGGCGAGAGTCGGGTGTTGCTGCTCGCCCACGGCGTCGTGAAAGCCGGCGTGGACCTCAGCCAGCTCAAACCGGAGCATATCGAAATCTCCGGTCGCCGCCTGACGTTGCGGCTGCCGCGCCCCCAAATCACGGACGTCTATCTGGACGAAACCCAAACCCGCGTGATTGAGCGGGAAACCGGCCTGCTGCGCGCCTTCGACAAGAACCTGGAGCAAACGGCACGGCAGACGGCGCTGGACGACATCGGACGGGCGGCGCGGCGCGGCGGCATCTTGAAGGACGCCGAAGAACGAACGCGGACGCAACTGACGGAGTTGTTGCGGGGCATGGGTTTTGAAGAAGTGACCTTCGCGGGGGCGGCGGCCAATCCTTGACGGCAAGCGGGCAGGCGATTGTCAAGGAAGGCGCCTTAAACGCGGGACACTGTCTCAATAACAGGCGCAGACGGCGTCCTGCCGGCTGCGTCACATTGACGGCGTTCGGGCGGGGCGCCGGGTCTGGGGCAACTGGCGTCAGCGTGTTGCCGCCCGCGCCACAGACGGCGGCGCGGTTTGGACAATTCGCACCGGGACCGGCGTGTTCGAGAGGTCCTGCGGACTCACGGAAATCGCGAGCTTGCGCTTGGACGGCGGGTGGGCATCGCCCAAGTGGGACCGCAACTGTGAGAGGTAAATGCCGCCCAGCCGGGCGGGAGGTCGCCGGTTGGTCACGAGGTCGTAGCCCCGCACCTCCTGGAGAAACTTCATCAAATGTACTTTGGATGCCATACGCTTGCCTGCGAGCGACGATGCACCCCATGTGCCATGGCGCCGGAGTTCGCCGCGGGTTGCACGGACCGGCGAAGTTTCAGACAAACACGGACACTGCGAATTGGCGGAGTGGTCCGTACATGCGTGATCCGCACAGGCCGCGCCGAAATCCCGCTTGGCACGTTCCGGGGCTTCTGCTTTGCTGGGCGCGCCCGATGAGAATACGCGCCATCCTCGCTTGCATCAGCGCTTGCGGCCTCGCCTGCTCCTGCGCGCTGGCTCAAACCCAGAACGCCTTGGAGATCGAATCGCTCACGGACGACGGGCGGCTGGATTTTGTTCACACGAACGGGAATGTGATCGTCACAGCTACCACCCCGGTCCTGGTCCGATACGGCGGCGGCGTCCTGACGGCGGACAGCGCCACGATCAACCGGGACACGGGCGAAGTGGCGGCGGCGGGCAAAGTGAGGATCCAGCGGGACGACCAACTCTGGGCCGGGGATCGCATCCAATACAACTTCCACACGCGCCAGATGCAGACCGAGCAGTTCCGCACCGGGCGGGCGCCGGTCTTCGCCGGGGCTTACGGCTTGAGCGGAGACATCACCAACCGCCTCTACACCGCGACGAATGCCTTCGTCACGGCGGACGACTACGCCGCGCCGTTCGAGCGCATCGCGGCGCGGCGGATCACGATCACGGACGAATACGTCGAGATGCGCCACGCCACGCTTTATCTCGGTGGCCTGCCCGTCTTCTATTTCCCCTACTACAAACGCCGCTTCGACGACTCGGGCAACCGGTTTCATTTCGTTCCCGGCTATCGCAGCCGCTTTGGCGCGTTTCTGCTGAACAGCTACAACTGGTTTCTGAACGACCGGCTCGACGGTTCGGTCCACGCTGACTATCGCACCAAACGCGGCGTGGGTGCCGGCGCGGATTTCAACGTCCACCTCGACCGCTGGGGTGAAGCTTCGCTCCGTTACTATTATGCTCAGGACGATGCGCCGTCCGAAGACCTGGCCGGGAACCGGATGCCCGACGACCGTCAGCGCGTGTATTTCGCCTATCTCGCGGAACCGGTCACAAACGTTACATTCCGCTCCCAAGTCCGCTACCAAAGCGACGCGCTGATGACGCATGATTTCTTCGAGGGCGATTACCGGCAGAACCCGCAGCCGAATACTTTCTTTGAAGCGACCAAGTTCTGGGACAACTTCGCCCTCGATCTCTACGCGCAACCCCGGGTGAACGATTTCCTCAACACGGTGGAACGCCTGCCCGAAGTGAAGCTGACGGGCTGGCGACAGCAGCTCGGCGCGTCGCCGCTTTACTACGAAAGCGAAAGCTCCGCGGGCTTTTATCACCGTCGCTTTGCCGAAACCAATGGTGTGCCCGAACCCGACTATGACGCCTTCCGGGGCGACGCCTATCATCAGGTGGTGCTACCGTGGACGTTCTTTGACTGGCTCAACGTCACGCCGCGGGTCGGAGGCCGGTTCACCTATTACAGCGAAGCCACCGCCACGAACACGACCGCAAACGAAATCTATCGGGGCGTCTTCAACACCGGCGCGGAAGTTTCGCTCAAGGCGTCGCGCACCTGGGCCGGCGCGACGAACGGCCTGCTGCAGCTCGATGGCCTGCGCCACATCGTCGAGCCGTCGCTCAATTACGTCTATGTGCCGCGCCCAAACGAGCGTCCGTGGGAGATTCCCCAATTCGATTCCGAACTGCCGAGCCTGCGCCTGTTGCCGCTCGAATTCCCGGACTACAACGCCGTGGACTCGGTGGACACGCAGAACGCGCTGCGGCTGGGGTTGCGCAACCGGCTGCAGACCAAACGGGGCGGACAGGTTGAGGATTGGTTGGAATGGTCCCTGTTCACCGACTGGCGGCTGAAGCGACTCGGCGGGCAGCAGTCGTTCTCCGACCTCAGTTCCGACTTGAGCTTCCGCCCGCGTTCCTGGCTCACGTTTTCCTCCGAAACGCGCTTCAACGTGGACGACGGCCAGTTCCGCCTTGCCTTTCACACGCTGACGTTGCAGCCCAACAACGTCTGGAACTGGAGCCTTGGCCATTACTATCTGCGCGACGATTTCCACGCGGTGCCGACGGCGTGGGGCGACGGGAACGACCTCATCACGAGCCGCCTCTTCTACCGGTTGAACGAGAACTGGGCGGCCCGGATCGCGCTCTATTACGAGGCGCGCGACGGCCGGATGCAGGAGCAACTCTATACGCTCTACCGGGATTTCCGGAGCTGGACCGGCGCGCTGACCTTCCGGGTGCGTGACAACCGCAACGGGGACATGGAATACGCCGTGGCCTTCACCTTCTCGCTCAAGATGTCGCCGCGTTACAAACTGGGTGACGACACCGTGCGGCCTTACGGATTGATTGACCGTTAGCCGCCGGCGCCGCGCCGCAACGGGTGCGTGCGGAAGGTCAGCGGCGCTTCGCCCGCGAGGTCCAGTTCCAGCGAACACCAGCCCCCGCCGCGTTGCACCTGAATACCCGCCAGCGCCGGGCAGAGCCGCACGCGAAACGGCCGCCACTCCCGCGCTTCCCGCAGCGCGCCGCTCATGCGTTGGATGCTGGAGCCCAGGAACGAAATCCGCGGCATGCCGGCAAGCAGCCGGCTCTTCCACAGGATCAGATTCGAGTGCAAATGTCCGATGACCGTGAGTTCAATTTGGACGAGCCGCGCGCGGACGGCGCTTTCCCGAGCCAGGAACGGCAGCGCCGTTGGATCATGGCAAAACAGCACCACGCGCCGGCTTGCGTCCAGCCCGGCGAAGGCGTCGCGGACTTGGGCAAGATGTTCGTTGCGCAGCCGATGCCATTCTTCGCGCTCCTCCGGCAGCAAGTCCGGCTCAAAAGCCGGCAACGCCACCAGCGAAGACGCCACGCCGAGGAACACGTAGTGCCCGAAGTCCTCCCGCCAGAACCCGCGCAGGCCCAGTTCGGCATGCGCCCGCCACCAACCGGCCAGGCGCATTCCCCCGTAATGGCCGAAGAAACTGTGCTTGCCGAGTTCATGATCGCCCAGGCCCGCCAGCAGCTTCGAGCCGAAGCGCCCGCGCAGCTTCTCCAGACAGAGACGCACACTCTCGAAGGTGGCGGCGTCACTGACTCCGAGAAACGCGGTGTCCGCCGCGTAATCGCCGTTGGCCACAGCGTATTCACAGCCGTCGGCCTCGCGCAGGAACGCGTCCAGCAGCGGGTTGTTCCGCAAGGTATGGCGCATCCAGAAACCGTGGCGGTAGGCGCGAAACGCCCAGCGCGCCAGCGGATTGGTGATCGCGCGGAATTCGTATTCCTCACCGCGCCGTTCCTCGCCGGCGCTGGCGTAGTGGATGTCGCTGCAAATCGCGACGCGGAGGCGGCGGGAAGGATCGTGGGTGGGCGCGGGCGTGGGCATCGCGCGCCGTCAGGGCCGCTGGAGCGGTGTGAAGAACACGCGGAAGGACGCGCCGCGGTTGACTTCGCTCTCGACGCTGATCGCCGCGTGGTGCTCCTCAAAGATGCGGCGGGTGATCGCCAGACCCAGGCCCGTGCCCTCGCGTTTGGTCGTGAAAAACGGCTCGAAGAGACGGCTCAGGTTCTCGGCGGGAATGCCGACGCCGGTGTCGGAAATCGTCACGCGGAGTTGCGGGGGTGGACCGCCCTCTCGCAAGGCTCCCGGCAACTCCTCGGGGGCTAAGGAACAAGTGTGTAACGTCAGCGTACCACCCACGCCCATGGCCTCCACCGCGTTGAGGATGAGGTTCACGAACGCTTGTTCGAGCTGGTAATCATCGCCGTTCACCCAGTCGGCGGCCGCCTGGTAATCGCGCCGCAGCCGGATGGCTTTTTGCGACATTTGGTGTTGGGCCAGCCGCAGGGAGTGGTCCAGCACTTCGTGAATGCGCACCGGGGCGAGCTTGGGCCGCGAGGGGCCGGCGAACTTGAGCATTTGGCCCACGATGGACTCGATGCGTTTCAACTCGCGTTGGGCCACGTCGCCCAAGTCCGCCCCCGGGGACTGGGCGACGGTGAGTTCGGTAAAGGTCTTCACGGCGACCAGGGCGTTCTTGATTTCATGGGCCATGCTGGCCGAGAGCGCGCCGATGTTGGCCAGGCGATCCAGCCGGCTGATGTCAAATTCGAGCCGCCGCGCGGAAGTGAGGTCGTTGAGAATGGCGAGTGTCAGCCGGGGTTGCGGGGGCGTGCCAAGCCGGAGGACATTGACGCGCAAGACCATGGTTTCCATGTCGTCCAGCCGCAATTCCAAATCGTGATCGCGGAACGGCTTGTCCGCCACGAGCGCGTCGTGGATGAGGCTGGCGAGGGGGGCGGGAAGCAACTCGTGTGGTTTTCCGACGAGCCGTTGGGGATGCATCCGCAGCAGGCTCGCGGCCTCCGGACTGAGGCAGGTGATGTGCCCCTGTTCGTCAACGCACACAACGCCGCACGCCAGGCAATCGTTGAGGACGCCAAGAAAACCGAGACCTTCAATCGCTTGATTCGGCGCGAATCCGTGCTCTTGCGACATAATGCTGCGCTGCGGCCATTGCTGCCTGCTTGAGGCTGGGCGACACACCCATCCTAGACGAGAACTGGGCATCTTCAACCCCAAAGCTGCCGAAACGCCAGCGGTGGGAAGCCAGCCGGCAAAAGCTGGTCGGATTCGGTGTACTCCGCAAGCTCGCCGCCCTCACCCGGTCGGGTTCTTAAACAGGCTCCGGGGTGTCGCCGGCGCCGCAGTACGTGCCGACGTGAGCCTTGGCCTCGCCGTTGTTGCCGTTGGCGGCGGCGCCGGAAACCGCCGCCCGGCCTGCGGCCAGGTGGCCTTTGCCGATGGAAGCGCCGTTGAAGACGCGCCGGGTGAGTTCCGCATCTCCAGCATACTGCGGGGGGCGCGGGGAGAAGTTGTATTTGAAGTTCTTCCAGTTGTCGCCGCGCCGGTAATTCGTGCCGAGCGCCCCGCTGGGGTCGTAGCCGCAATGCACCATGCAGTTTTCGCAGCGCGGATCGCGGGCCACGCCGTTGACGACGCCATAGCGCTCCCAATTCACCTTGGCCAGCATTTCCTGGTAGGTCGGATAATGCCCGGCGCTGTGGAGCGTGTCGGTCATCAGGTAGCACGGCGCTTTCCAGCCCTGGATGTTGTAGGTGGGAATGGCCCAAGCGGTGCAGGTCAACTCGCGCTTGCCGGCAAGGAACTCCTGATACACCGGCGTGCCGAAGATGGTGAATGCCTTGCCCCATTCCTCGATCTTCGCGAACTTCGCGATGGTCATCTTGCGCGTCAGGAAAAACTCCTCCGGGTTCTTGCCCAAGCGTTTCACCATGTCTTTCTTCGCCGCGTCGTAATCGTACCCGGGCGAAATCGTGTGGCCGTCGCAGCCGAGCGAGGAGAAGAACTTGAACATCTCCTCGATCTCCCGCACGTCGGTTTCCCGATAGACGGTGGTGTTCGTGGCCACCTGGTAACCGAGCAGCTTGGCCATCTTGATCGCTTCGACGCATTCCTTGAAGACGCCTTCGCGTTCCACAATGAGATCGTGGGTGTATTCGAGCCCGTCCACGTGGACGTTCCAATAGATCCACTGGCTTGGCGCGATGACGGGGCGGCCATCGGTCTTGCCTTTGCGGATGGTGTCGGCGTCCTTCTCGGAAATGAGGTTGTCCGCAAGCAGGCGCGTGAGCCGGGATTCGTCGGACGGGTCGGACGGGCGATGCACCGCGGCCAGATACTCCTTGAGTTTCTTCCGCATGAAGAGGCCGTTGGTGCAAACGTAAACAATGCGGCCTTGCTTGAGGAGGCCAGCCACCAGTTCCTCGATCTTCGGGTAAATCAATGGCTCGCCGCCGCAGATGGAAACCATCGGGGCATCGCATTCCTCGGCCACGGCGAGGCACTTCTCCAGCGGGACCATGTCCTTCAACGACGTGGAGTACTCGCGAATACGCCCGCAGCCGGTGCAGGTGAGGTTGCAGGTGTGCAGCGGCTCAAGCTGCAAGACCATGGCGAACTTCGGCGTCTTGCGGAGCTTGTGCTTGAGGATATGCCCGGCGATCTTCGCCGAGAGCGCAAAGGGGAAACGCATGGCTTACGGACCCACGGCGTGGGAATCGTGCGAGGCAAGCGCCAGAACCGCTGGTTCCGCCGGGCGGGATTGAGGCGTCGCATTCTCCATGAACATCATCGGGGAAATGGGGACGTTGGCATTCACGCCGCCACAGCCGGCGGCGGCGAGGGCCAGCAGCAGCGCCGCCAGGAGGCCGAGTTCTTTACGATCTGGTTTTTTCACGCGTCCGCCACTATAAGACGCATCGCCGTGGCTGCAAATGCTAATTCCATGCCGGCGAAAACGCCGCGCCCGCGACCCGTCCAACTGGCGGCGGCGGGGTGGCGGGATCGCTTGCTGCAACTGGGGCTGCTGCTCGGCGGGCTGGCCGCCGGTTTCGCGGAGTCCGCCACTCCGCCCGCAGCGGCAGAAGCCGCACGGGCGGAACGGCATTTCGTGGCCGCCCGGCAAAGTTATCTCGCCACGCAGACCAACGCCTCGCTCGCCTGGCAGTTTGGCCGCGCTTGCTTCGACCGGGCCGAGCTTGCCACCAACCACGCCGAGCGGGCAAAGCTGGCCGAGCAGGGGATTTCTGCCTGCCGCCACGCAATCCTGCTGCAACCCGGCGCCGCTGCCGCGCATCATTACCTGGCGATGAATCTGGGCCAACTCGCGCGCACCAAAACTCTCGGCGCGTTGAAGCTGGTGACGGAGATGGAATCCGAGTTCAAGGCCGCGCGTCAATTGGACGAGCGACTTGATTATGCCGGACCAGATCGAAGTCTGGGCCTGCTGTATCTTCTGGCGCCCGGCTGGCCCACCAGCATCGGCAGCCGTGCCAAGGCCCGCCAGCACCTGCGCCGCGCCGTGGAGCTGGCGCCGGAGTACCCCGAGAACCGTTTGGCTTTGGCGGAAGCCTGTCTTCGGTGGGGCGATCGCCCTGGAGCCAAGCGGGAGCTCAAGGAGTTGGAAGCCCTCTGGCCGAAGGCGGTTGCCGCCCTGACTGGCGAAGAGTGGCAGGCGGCGTGGACAGATTGGCAGGCTCGCCTCGAAAGCGCGAAAGCTGCGCTGGCGGAAGAACCCAAACTTCAGACATCACCGCGTCAGCACCGGTGAAAACCGGGGAGGGTTGACAGATGTGGTGGGATGGTCGTATTCTCCTCATCATCAATCAAGCGAGTGTGTATGAAAGCGACTCCCGATACGCCGAAGCGCTTATTGTTGGCGCATGGTTTCACCCTGATCGAACTGCTGGTGGTTGTGGTTATGCTACTGCTGCTGGGCTGGATGCTGGTCCCCACGCACGCTGCCACCGGAGTCAAATCTCGAAGCATCCGCTGTCTGGACAATCTCCATGAGTTGATGGGCGCGGTGATAATGTACACCCAGGACAATCACGATCTGTATCCGCCCAATCCGGATGATGGGAATACCGTCAGCGGCCACAATTGGTGTGCCGGACAAGCCGGAGTAGGTGGACCAGCACAGTTCAATCCGGACCTGATGTCAGACCCGACCCGATGCCTGATCACCGCTTACATCAAGAGTAATGTGATCCGATTCCTTTGCCCTGCCGACACCCGCATGGGGCAATATCAAGGCGCCGATCCCGCCCGCATCGGAACGCAGGTTCCAGCGGTGCGGAGCCTCGCGATGAATGGCGCCGTGGGAACGGTCTGCCCGAGTTTCAGCGGCACTGGTAGCAGCCATTCCGGCAAACCAACATTGTCGGTGAACGGCCCCTGGTTGAACAACACCCACAGCCACAAACGCAATTCTCCGTGGCGAACCTACGGGAAAGTCGCGGAGACAGTCGTCCCCGGCCCCGCCAAGCTTGCCGTATTGCTTGACGAAGACGCCTACAGCGTCAACGACGCGAGTTTCTCTTTCGGGATGAACGCGGCCGAGTGGCTTGATTTTCCCGCAACGCGGCATTCACTGGGCTGCACATTAGCCTTCGCCGACGGCCGGGTCGAGTTCCACAAGTGGGAGGACCCGCGCACGCCAGTCAAAGACGGGAACGTCACCCGCAGGGCCGTCCCTGGCAGCGCTGACTGGCAATGGCTCAGCGAGCGAATTTCGGCCCCCACGCCGTAACGGAATTACCCGCGATTCATGCGGCGCGGAAATTGATTTCCTTCACCGGAATGGCGCCCGCCCGGACTTCGAGGAAGGGCTTGCCGCGCCTGACCCCCACCGTGCCGTAGCCGGTCGCCGTCGCCAGGAAACAGCGAAAGTCGCCCTTGATGCTCGGGTTGAGGTGGAGCGTCTTTTCGACCGCGTCGTAGCGCGCACCGCTCAGACCTTGGAGCAGGCCATAGCTGGACATCGCCCGCGCGTACCAATGGCCGCACTCGTATTCGTTAAACGGGTTCCGCACCCGGCCGTCGTAGCGATCCCGCGCCACGCGCACGATGTCCAAACCCTCGTTTACGAAGCCCATCAACATGAGATGAGACGCGACCTGGTATTCGATGCCGGTCCAGACTTCGTTCGAGTAAACAAACGGCAGTGAAAGTTCGCCTCCTTTCGGCCAGGTGCAAAGCAAGAGGCCGCCTTCCGCCCCGCAGGCGTAACTGGGCCGCTGCGGGTTCGGATGTGCCGTGAGATCGTGCTTGAGGTTGTAGCGATGAATCGCCTTGAGATGACTGGCGATCTTCCGGGCGTCCACCACCTGGCCGACGCCACAGACCAACGCCAGCCACTCACCCAACACGCCGTCGGAAAGGCAGCCTTTGCCGTATTGATACTTCGGCCCTTCCCGCTCCAGCAACTCGCGCGCTTCCGGGGTGTAGTGGCCCACCATGCTGCCGATCTCCACCGGGTTTTTCGCCCGGAGGTTTTTCCACTCGACCTTCTGGATGAAATACTCGCCGTCGAACAGATCGTTCTCCATCCGCCGCAGTCCCTTCTCCAGCAATTCGGCATAGAGCGGCACGGGGTCGCCGAGCGCGCGCCCCATGAGCGTGGCGGCCTTCAACGCGCCCAGGTAGAAACTGGTACACATGCCGTCCGGCCCCCAGAACTCGATGTCGTAGGTGTTGTGATGCGGCTCCTCAAGCCAGCCTTTGTGGCCGGGATCCCACGACTCGATGCAGTAATCCAGACTGGACTTCACCTTGGGCCAGAGCGTGCGCAGCCAGTTCGTATCCCCGCTGATGCGCCATTCGCGATGCACCTTCATGATGCCGCCGAGCTGGCCGTCGGCCGCCGCATGGAAGTCGTGCGCCACAGGGCGGATCGGCAGTGCGCTGCGGAACTGCTGGTGACCCTTCTCATCCTGCGACGGACCAAACTCCGTCTCGCGCAGACTCCGCTCCAGCGCCGGGAACAAATGCGGAATCGCCTGCGCATAGTTCCAGACGTGCGTGCAAGAGCCGTGACAACACCCGCTGCCGTCCGAGCAACCCTCCCATCCCCAGAGCCTGCCGTCCGCTTGCCGCATCACTGTCGGAGACTTCAGAATCGTCAGGTTCGCCGCCACGGCCTCGATCACTTCAGGCGGGAACGTCGAGTCGTACAGGCAATCGCTAAAGCGTTTCGAGTTCGCCCGCAGCGTGGCGTATTGCTCGCGCCAATAGCTCGTGACTTCGGCGACGTTCTTAAACCGCCCGGCATACCAAGGCTGGTAGTTGCCTTCGGCCTTTGCCTCATCCGGTTTCGTTTCCGCATCCTTGCCGATGCGGAGATTGGTTTGTCCAACGTGCCACGCGAGCCGCAGCACGATGGTCTTCGACGCGCGCGGCCCGAGGGTGAACGGCACGAACAACGTCGCGCCCGGGGATGCCTCGCCCTCGGTGACGGGCGGGCGATCGAAGCACTGGCCGCTGGAAACCTCCTTCCACGCGATGGTCAACGGGTCGAACCAGCCCCCGCGAAACCAGGCGTGATTCACCTTCACGGCCGGGTCGTCCACCGCGGCCGTGAACGAACCCTCCTCCCAACCGCGCTCCTGCGGCGCGAGACACGTCAGCATGAACCCACCGGGCGTGGCCTTCACCGCGTTGGCGTTCTTGCCGAACGCCATGAAGTTCTTGGCGCTCCACGAAAACACGGCTTCGCGCGCTTGGTTCGTGCGGTTCGTGAACCGATACTCCAAGGCTGCGACCGGCAGGCTGGCGTTGTCCGCGTCGCCCGGCTCGAACGGACTCCAGCCCGTGATTTCGACGGTGAACGGCACGTCCTTGTCGGCGAGCGACACCGTGGCGAAAGGAAACCGTGCGCGGAACGCGGCCTCGCGGAACCGTGGCAGGCCAAAGGACGTTCCCGAGGCTCCGTTGCCGCTGCCGCCTTGGCCAAACTTTTTCCAGTCCGGCACCGGTCCTTCCAACACGCGGGCAACGTTGATCTCCCCCTTCACGCACAGCGCGCCAAAGGTCATCGGCTCGTGGAAAATCTCGGGCCGATGCCGCAGCGAGATATGCGACAACGCCCCGGTGCCTTCCAGGCAGATCATGCCCGCGCCCATGCCGCCCATCGGAAACGCCACACGGTTCAGCCGCGCGCCGGAGTACTCGCCGCTGTATTTGCCCGTGGTTTTTGGCCGTTTGTCCCCGCTGCCTGGCGCCGCGGCAGTCGT
Organism: uncultured Verrucomicrobiota bacterium; assembly: GCA_964548925.1. GTDB lineage: Bacteria > Verrucomicrobiota > Verrucomicrobiia > Limisphaerales > MWDV01 > MWDV01. The sequence goes on from CAZJTM010000079.1 coordinate 15,433, forward strand.
CGTGGGTGCGAGGGCCACGCCCGACGCGCTCATGGCGCCGAGGCTGGTGGCGGAGAGTTTCAAGAAGTCGCGTCGCTTCATGTGGGTCGTCCGGTCTTGCGTGCGTGTCATGGCTGTTTCCTTTGGAACGTGGGTCGTGTCGGTGCTCGTGCGTCAGTTGTAACGGTGGACCGGGCGGGAAGGCAAGGAAAGAAGGGCAAGGCGGAACGGTCCGGGCATGAGAACAGGACTGTGACGATCCGTGCCGGCTCCATCAGGCCTCAGCGCGAGTTCGCCCGCGACACCATTCCGATCTTGGGCGACTCTCAGCGTGCTTCCGGCGTCCTCGCCGGAAGGACCATTCGTGCCATTCCGAGTCTGGTCCCAGTTGGTTCTTCCGGCGAGGATGCCGGAGGCACGCTAAACGCCGCCGCCGTAATTGCCGTCGCGGTGATGGGGTCAGGATTTCTCGGGGAACCTCCAAGCGACGCTACACGGAACTTGCCTTCACCCCGCTGGCTGGCAACTTGAGCGGCAGCATGAGTCAACTTTCGGCGGACGACATCAAGAACGCATTGAAGGCTGTGAAGTACCCCGGGTACTCCCGGGACATCGTATCGTTCGGCCTGGTCAAACAGATTGCCCACGAAGGCGGCACAGTCAATGTGCGGTTGGAGTTGTCCTCAGCCAATCCGGAGGCGGCGCGCCAGATCAAGGCGGAAAGCGAGCGGGTGCTCCGGGCGCTGGCGGGAGCGACTGCCGTGAGAGTTGAGGTCGCCCAACCCGCGCCGCCCCCGGGCGCGCCGGGCGCTGGTGGCCCAAGCCCGTGGGCGAATCAGAATCGTGTCCCCGGCATCAGGCGCGTTCTCGCGGTGGCCAGCGGCAAGGGCGGCGTGGGCAAGTCCACAGTGGCCGTCAACTTGGCTTGTGCCCTGCGCCTTCGCGGCGGCCGGGTTGGGTTGCTGGATTGCGACATCTACGGCCCCAGCATTCCGCTGATGATGGGCACGCGGGAGCGGCCGACCCTCAGCGCGGACGAAAAAATGGTCCCGCCGGTCAGTCATGGCGTAAAGCTGATGAGCATCGGCTTTCTGGTGGAGGACGATCAGCCGGTCATTTGGCGCGGTCCGATGATCCAGAAGACGATCCAGCAGTTCCTCGGCGCGGTGGAATGGGGGGACTTGGATTATTTGCTGGTGGACCTCCCGCCGGGCACGGGCGACGCGCAGCTTTCACTCTGTCAAACCGTGCCGCTCGACGGCGGCGTGGTGGTCACGACGCCCCAGGAGGCATCCCTGGGGGTTGTGCGCAAGGGCATCGCCATGTTCGCCAAGGTAAACGTCCCGATCACCGGCCTCGTCGAGAACATGAGTTATTTCACGACGCCCAACGGAGACCGGGTGGACATCTTCGGCCACGGCGGAGGCCGAGCGGAGGCCGAGCGCCAAGGAATCGTGTTTCTCGGGGAAGTGCCGATCTTCACGGACATCCGCGAGGGCGGCGACCGGGGCGTGCCGGTGGTGGTGTCCGCGCCAGACCAACCGGCCGGACGGGCCTTTGTGCGCATTGCGGAGGCCGTTCAACGGGCGGCGGGCTAAGATTGGAAGCCGTCCGTTGGCAGCCGCCGTTATCGGGGACATTCCTAGGTCGCCTTCGGGTTTTTGCGGATGAGTTTTGTTTTGCCAGCCAACGATTGGGGGCTTAATGTTCTGGGCAAACAGAGATTTGGGCGTATGGCGGATGACATGAAAGACCCGAGCGGTCGTGTTTTGCTGGAAGGCTCGTCGCTCTTCCGCGAGTTTCAGGCGGAACGGGAGGAGATTCTCAAGCACAAATGGATCGAGTCCGAGAAAGCCGGCCATGACATTGGCTTTGAGCGGGCTTTGACGGACTGGATCATCAAGCACCGTTCCAAATGGCGGAGAGAACGCCAGGCCGCGATGGGTGGCCAGACCGCCAGTTGAGCCCAGTTGACTTGGCGACGACTCCTTTAAGGCGATCCCGCGAGGTCGCCAAGGATGCCCATGAAATCACAAATCAAGTTCGAAGCGGACCCGCCCGGATCCGGGCAGGTTCGCTTTTGTTATGTCTGACTCCACTCTCATTCTCAACGCCCAGGCCATCCAACGGGCCCTGACTCGCATCGCGCACGAAATTGCCGAGCACAACGAAGACCCCGCCGCCGTCGCCCTGGTCGGCATCCAGCGCGGCGGGGTGCTGCTCGCCCAACGGCTCGCCTTGATTCTCTCGGGCATCTGGACGCGCCCCGTGCCCACGGGGGAGTTGGACGTGGGCATGCACCGCGATGATCTGGACCACCGCGTCGCCCCGCACATCCTGCCCACGCTGATTCCGTTTGATGTCACCGGCAAGACGGTCGTGCTGGTGGACGACGTGTTGTTCAGCGGACGCACGATTCGCGCGGCGATGGATGCGCTAAATGATTTTGGCCGGCCGAAACAGATTCAATTGGCGGTGCTCATTGACCGGGGCCACCGCGAGTTGCCCATCAAGGCGGATTTCGTCGGCAAGAATGTCCCCACCGCCCACACCGAAATCGTTCACGTCACGTTGAGCGAAAGCGGCCAAGAAGATCAGGTCGTGCTGGAAAAGAAATGAACTCGCCGAATCGTGGAACTGCTGAACCGTTGAACCGGGAGACGACGCAACGGTTCAACGGTTTTGCGCTGCAACCCTTAAACGAACCATGAGCTGGACCCGCAAGCATTTGCTGGACATCGAATCCCTCACCGCCGAGGAGATTCTCACCGTGCTGGACACCGCCAAGGCGTTCAAAGCCGTCGGCGAGCGCGCCATCAAGAAGGTCCCGGCCCTCCGGGGTAAAACCGTGGTCAATCTCTTTGTTGAACCTTCCACCCGCACACGGACCAGCTTCGAGCTTTCCGAGCAGCGCCTTTCCGCCGACATCATCAACTTCAACACCGAGGCCTCTTCGCTCAAGAAGGGGGAGACGCTCAAAGACACCACCCGCAACCTCGAAGCGTTGAACGTGGATTTCATCGTCATCCGGCACACAGCCGCTGGCGCGCCGCACTTCCTTTCGCGGGTCCTCAACGCCCACGTCATCAACGCGGGCGATGGCGCGCACGAGCATCCCACCCAGGCCTTGCTGGACACCTTCACCATCCGCGAGAAAAAGGGCCGCATCGCCGGGCTGAATGTGACCATTCTGGGCGACATCCTTTACAGCCGCGTGGCGCGTTCGGACATCTGGGCGCTGACCAAGCTCGGCGCCAAGGTCACGCTCTGCGGCCCCTCCACACTCGTGCCGCGGACCTTCGAGCAGATGGGCTGCCGCATCACCCACCGCGTCGAGGAAGCCATCCGCGACGCCGACGTCATCAACCTCCTGCGCATCCAGCACGAGCGCCAGCGCAAGACGATGTTCCCCGGCATCAACGAATACACGCAGCTCTTTGGCCTGAATAAGGCGCGGCTGGCGCTGACCCAACCCGACGCGCTGATCATGCATCCCGGCCCGATCAACCGCGGCGTGGAGATTGACAGCGACATCGCCGACGGCGAGCGCTCCGTTATTTTGGAACAGGTGACGAACGGTCTGGCCGTCCGCATGGCGGCGCTCTTTCTGGTCAATGGCGGCAAGGGTCCGCAGGAAATCGGCTGAGCCGTCCCCCGCCGTAGGATAGGCTTCCAGCCTGTCTCAAACTTTTGCGGGACGGGTCTTGTGCTTGAAGGCGAGAGCCTGGCGGCGGCTCCCCCAAAGGGTGATCGGTCAGGCAGAAGATGGAGACAGGCTGGAAGCCTGTCCTACGACCCTTCCCGCGCCAGCAACCGGCGTTTCCAGCACAGGCCGCCGGAGAATCCGCCCAGCTTGCGGTTCGCCGCCAGCACCCGATGACAGGGCACGAGCAATGGAATCGGATTGGCTCCGCACGCGCCCCCCACCGCTCGCGCCGCCCCCGGTTTGCCCAGCGCTGCGGCCAACTCTCCATAGCTCCGTGTCTCCCCGGTCTTGATGCGACGAAGCTCGGCCCACACGCGTTGCTGAAACGGCGTGCCGGCGGACAAATCCAATGGCGGCAGCGCGGGCGCCACGCGCCCCGCCAGCACCGCCCTGACCGCAGCCGTCGTCCGCTGGTGCCACCGCTGGATCCTGACGGGCGCTGGCGGCTGGGTTCGCGACTTGCCACCCGAGGGAAACTCCAGCGCCGCCAGCCCCGCAGTTGAGTAGTGAGCGATGAACTCGCCCTCGGGCGTGGGGATTGGCAGGGAAAGCAGTCCAGGAGTTTTCATGCGACGCGAGGGGTTGAATGGGATGAAGTTTGCGGTGTGAATGTCACGCGCTCGGTTACCAATGGCGGACCAGGTAAGAAATGATCCCGAGCAGCGCCAGGAACACGGCGATGAACAGAGCAATGAAACGGTTGCGGGCCACGCGTTTCTCGTAGCGCAACGGACGCAACCCTTGGATGCCGCCGGCGGCCAGGAGGTTGACCAGTTTCGGATTGCTCGTGGCGGGGCCGCGCAGTTGGTTGCGCAGGCGCGTGAGCAAAGCCGGCAAGTCGTACTTACGCACTCCCAACTCATTGAAATGCTCGGGGGTGTCCTCGGCCTCGGTCCGTCCTTTCAGCCGGTTGCGATCCACGTCCTCAAAGATGGGCTCGGGGGCACGGGCGGGCGCGGGCGGGGGCGTGGAGGCCGGCGGCGGCGCGGGGATGTGTTCGATGACTTGGGAGTCTGGAAGCGCGGTGGACCGCAGGCGCGGCGCGGATTGGCTTTGCTGCTGCAACCGCGTGTCCAGTTTGCGAATCTCCGCCTCAAGCGCCGCGATCTCGGCGTTCAAGGCGCGCGCCCGTTCGGACAACGGGTCTGATTTCTTCCTGAGCCAACCCATGCAATTGAAATCCAATTCGCCGGCGCGACCTCAATCATCGCCTTCTCGCGGGCGCATGGCTTGCCGTCGCAACCACCAACCGGCGGCCAGCACCGCCAATCCCACCACTGCTTGCACCGCCAGCCCAGTTCGGCTGCGAGTCGGGGAGGCCGGCAAGTTCGCGTCCAGCATTACCAGCACTCCGGCCAGCATCAACGTCCAACCCGCCAGCAACCGGAGAAAGGCCTTCACGCCACGATCCGGCTATCGGCTCGCCAGCGCGAGGATCACGGCGAGGAGCGCCAGCAGCGCCACCGCCGCCAGCGGCCAGGTCAGCGCCAGCCCCAACTTGCACAATTCCAGGAAGCTGCGCCCCTCGAAAAGCGACGCGGCTGGGGGCGGAGGCGGCGCAGGGGCGGCCGGTGCCGCTGCGGCGTCCGCCAGCACCGGGAATTTGAGGCGCGCTGAATTCCATTCCATGCGGGCGTTCTCAATGGTGGTCAGGGCGCGCGTCAGTTCGACGTTGAAGTTCTCTTTGTTCCAACTTTCCTCGTGGATGGCCTGTAGCTTGGTCATCGCCTCCCGGAACTCCGCGATGGACTTGGCCATCTGCTCCGCGTCGTGGCGGGCGGCGAACTCGGCCTCCTCCAGCAGCCCCAAGCCCCGGGTCAGGTGTTGGATCATTTCCTGGCGGCCCTTTTGAAATTCTATCTGCCGGCGGCGTGTTTCCTCGAGCGCGGCGCGCTCGCGCTCCAGTTCCTCCTGGGCGCGCTTGAGTTCGGCGAGTTTCTGCTGGGCGTCGGCGACCTTGGACTCCACCTCCTCGCGGGTGGGGGCGCGCTGCATCGCGGTTGCGAGCGACGCCGCCGCGGCGTAGGGCGACTTGGGCGCGGCCAGGTCGTGATCTACAAACTCGGATGCATCATATTCCGCAGGCATGCGGCGACTCTAGTGGCGGCGGAAAAAAGAGTAAAGCGGTGTTTGAAGATTGCGAGGCGGCGACCGGGCCGGGGACCGGATCGGAATCGGCAGCGAGCTGGGCTGGGAGTGGTGACGCGTCGCTGCGGTTCGAGCCAGGGTAGGGTGACCGCCACCTTTCTCCAACAACTCCCGCAGTCAACCCGCCTGCAGGCTTCACCGGAAGCCTGCCATCAACCGAGAGCAGTGTGACGGCCTATAGGCATTTGTCCAAGCCGGGGTGGCTACAGACACTCCTTCGAGGTGTATTTGATGTAGAAGCTCTGCGGCACAAGCTGCGCCTTCATCAGCGAGTAAAAGAACGGGCGCAGGCGCTCAAATAGCGGCTTGTAGGTGGCAAAATCCCGGTAGGTCCGGGTGGGCGCCCGCATCACGCGCTCGAACTCCTCGTCGCTGAAGCCCAGCCGGCGTTTGACCACGTCCACGATTTCCTGATCGAAGTGGAACGGTTGGCGGAGTTGCGCCAACGCCTCGTCGCGCGTGATTTGTCCCGAACGCACCAGTGCCGACGTGCCCACCACACGGGTATCGAGCCCGAAACGGCGCGGCGCGTAGTAGCTGTGCAGGAAGGCGGTGAACCGGTTCTCCAGGTGATGCCCGCCGTACCAGGTCCAGCCGTAATCCTTGACCAGCCATTTCTGGGTGGCGGCCTTGTCATAGTCCATCCAGTAAATCGGTCGGATCTTCTTCACCCGATTCCACAGGATGTACTTCATGAACCGCAGGAACGTCAGGTTGGGAAACGACTTCAGCCGGTGCTCGTTGAAATGGCCGAACTGCTTCACCACGCTCTCGATGTATTTCCCGTCCATGTAAAACCAGCCCAGCGGCCCGACACCTTCCGTGCGAAAGGAATGCCCCTCGAACTGATACGTGATGCCGTGCTTGGCTGCGGCCTGGTAGAGCGTCGTGGCCAATCCGATGTCCGTCGGCGTCTCGATGTCAATCACCCCGGCCAGGATGAATGCCTTGCAGACGTCGTTGTATTCCTCGTTGTCCACGACGTGGGTGTAAAGCGGGACGCCGAGCTTGTTCAGCACCGTGTGGATGTTCTGCGTGGCGATGGTGGAGTTCCAAGTGTTGTCGAAATGCGCGGCCAGGGGCCGCAGCCCCCACTCCTTGGCCTTCACGACCATGAAACTGCTGTCGCACCCGCCGCTGACGCCGATGACAACATCGAATGGCTTGTGCCGGCCCGCCCGTTTGATCTCGTCCACCGTCCGCTCCAGAATCCGCTCGCCTTCCGGCCCGTCGGGGTATTCCGCCTCCAGCTTCTCAATCAGCCGGCAGTAATTGCAGATGCCATCACTGTCGAATGAAATCGCCGGCGTGTTCACGTCGAACACGCAACGGGTGCAGCGCTCGACCTCTTGATGGTAGGCCTGAATCCGCTGGGCGAAATCCGGGTGCCCGCCCGCCGGCGGAAGCACGGCGCGTCGGGTCGGTGTCAGAACCTGCATGGTGAAGCAGTAGTTACACCCGCTGCCGCCTGGCAATCTCGGCAGCGACGGGGGATTTACCGCGGCCGAAACCAGTGTCCCGGTCGTGGCCAAATGGCTTTACGATCACGCCATGCTATTACCAGAAGCCCCGGCCATGTGCAACCCTGCCCAGAGAACCCTAATCGGTGGATGATTCCCAAATGGGCCAATGCAAAATTCCCCAGTTACCCCAAGCTGCGGTGGCTTCCGTCACTGGGACCAAGCGTCCGCCGCCCCGTCCAAGGCCGGGGCGGCGCTGTGGGCGGCTGGGGAGGATGAAGTTTGGTGCGCTGTTTGTGGAGATGGAAGAGTTCGCCGAGCCCGTCGAGCGCCATCTGGCGGGCATCCTCACGCGTGGGAAGCAGAGCCTGACCCACGCGTTCATGGAGAAATTCAACAGCGTGTTCAGCGTGGTCAAACGCCGGGCGCGTGGTTTTCGCAGCTTCGAGTATCTGCGCACTAGACTCGATCGGACCGCCAGCAAACTCGGCCTCCCCACCATGTCGTTGTCCACTGAAAACGTCGGAGAACCACAATGGAAGGCACCAAGAACAAATTCAAAACGCTCACCCGCACGGCGTGCGGGCATTGAAACGAAGCGTTCTTCATCCTGAAGTTGCCCGGTTTACCTGAGTCTAGGTGGGAACTTTTTGGATGAACCCCAGGAGTTCCCAGAGCTTCTGTGTTCTTGAACGACTGCACATCCGAACCGCATATTGCCGCGAATGGCCGTCGAACTCACAGAAGCCCTGCTCCGCGACAACGCCGGCTGGGACGCGCTGAAACAGGCCCGCGCCCAGTTGGCGCAGGGGCAGGTGCTCAGTTCCTACTGGGCGCCGCCGCTGCTGCGCGGGGTCGTGCAGGCGGGCGGGATCTCCTACCGTGCATCGCTGGTGATCAAGAGTGAGGCGGATATCGAAAACCTCTGCACCTGCCGGGAGGCGCGTGAGTGGGGGAAAATCTGCGCCCACGTCGTTGCCGTTGGGCTGCATTGGTTGAACGCAAAGAAACTGGCTGCCGAGACGCCGCCAACGCAGTCGCCAGGCGGGGAAACGATCCGCCAACCGCCGGCCCGAAAAGTTCGCGGGGTGTTGCGCGACGCGGCTGGAGAACCCGCGGAACTGTTCCTTATCCTCCCGCCGAATCTCGATCAAGCCATCGCCCGCGGCAAGGTGATGCTGGTCTTGGAAGCAGAGTGGAGTGCGGGCCGATGTCCCCTGAACGCGCTGCCGAAGGGGCGCTCGTATGCCTTCTCCGCGCAGGATAATGCGATCATCGAACAACTCGAAACGCTGACGAACGGCGAAACGCCGGCTGTGCTGCAACTGGAGTTGAAAGACCTCGCCGCGCTGCTTCCCGTGCTGGCGGGACATGGGAACATTACACTGGGCAAGGCCAACCCCGTCACAGTCACCAAGACTCCGCTCCAACTCCCGCTGCGCGCCACACTGGAGGCCAACGGGGAAATTGTCCTGGCGCTGAAGGAAACTGGCGGGGGCGACGGGGTGTCGCCATCACCCGCTGCGACGGGGGCGTCGCAGCCAACCTTCGCGCGGATCGGTGACTGGGTCTGGCGGAGGCAGACGTTTCAGCCGCTCGGGTTGCCGCCGTCTGCCAAGGACGTGTGGCGCGCTCCGGTGCGCGTGCCGCGTTCGCAGGTGCCGCAGTTCTTGAGTCAGCAATGGCCGCAATTGCAGGCGGCGAGCGGGGTGGAGGCAAACTTCAAGCTGGAGGATTTCACGCTTGAACCGCAAGCGCCGCGTTTCCTGCTGGAACTCAAAGGCGGGTTGGCCCAACTCAACGCGCTGCTGCAATGCGCCTACGGATCTCGCGTGATGACGGTGGGCGTGACGGCGTCCGATGAAAGCGTCTGGCTGCCGGACCCGGAGTTGGTAACGCGGTACTCAACGCGTGACTTTGGTGCCGAGGGCGCGGCACTGGCGCGGCTGCAGCGGTGGGGCTTCTCCGGTCCGAACGCGCAGGGCAGTCTCCAGTTGCTGGGGCAGAACGCGGTGTTGAACTTCTTCGCCGGCGGCTGGCAGCTCAACGGTGTCATGCAGCGC
>CAZJTM010000080.1:0-24769 GCA_964548925.1 uncultured Verrucomicrobiota bacterium
TGCCGTCGCCCACCTGCGCAAACACCCTTCGGCCTTGCTTGAACTCCAGCCCGTAATCCACCGCGTGCGTCGCGTGCATCAGCGTGTAGAACGCTCCAGAGTCCACATAGAACTCGACCGCGTGCCATTTTCCCGCGACGCACAACCCCGCCGACACCACCGGCGAAGGCCGGCCAGCAGCGGCCTTGTAGGGAAACAGGTAAGTCTGGCGGCGGGTCATGGCCATTCAAAGGATCGCTTCCAAGTCCTCGATGCCCGGCACCTGCATCGTCAGCGGCGGCTCCGCTGGATTCAAGCGGTCGGCGGCAGCCAGCACTTCCTTGTGCGTGTCCCCCACGGCCACCAGCTTGTTCCGATACACCGCGATGAACCGACCGGCATGGTTCCTAACCAGCTCGTCGAAGTGCTTGGCTACCCAGCGGTCGTAAGCCATCAACACCTTCGGATCCATCATGTCTGCAGTCGCTTTCATGCCGCCAATCTCGCGCAAACGCCCGCGGCAGGCAACCCGAATCCCCAGCCACCCAGGAAATCATGAAAAGGAAACTCGATTCTCATTGCTCAGTGCAAGCCTCGCCGGACCTGGCCGATTGTCAGCCCCTGATGACGCTGACCATTTCCAACACCGTCGCGCAGTTCATTAATGTGGCCGTGACGAACCATTCGGCTGGTTTTTATCGGGGCTCGCTGAACGTTCGTTGTTCATCCCCGCCTTCGCTCACCGCACCTTTTCCAACAACCGCGGCAGCAGTTCGCTGATCTTCACCCGCTCCTGCTTCATCGTATCCCGCTCGCGCAGGGTCACGGTGTCCTTCAACTCCTCGCCCTTCTCGCCGAGCGTGTCAAAGTCAATCGTCACCCCGAACGGCGTGCCCGCTTCGTCCTGGCGGCGATAGCGGCGGCCGATGGCGCCGGCGTCGTCGAAGAACACGTTCATCCACGGGCGCAACAGGTCGCGGACTTCGGTGGCCTTCTTCACCAACTCGGGCTTGTTCTTGAGCAGCGGAAACACCGCCACCTTGATCGGCGCGATGCGTGGATGGAAGCGCATCACCACGCGGCTCTCCAGCTTGCCCTTGTCGTCCGGCGCCTGGTCCTCGGCGTAGGCGTTGCAGATGAGCGCCAGCGCCAGCCGGTCCACGCCCGCCGACGGCTCGATGACGTGCGGCACGTAATAGCCCTTCGTCAGCGCCTCGGCGTCCTCACGCGCGAGCTTCTCCGCCTTCTCCGGCGCTTCGCCCATCTTCGTGAGATACCGCAGCCGGTTCTGGTAATAGCGATCCTTCAACTCGGCCTGCTTCGCCGGATCGAGCTTCGGCCACGCGGGCTTCAACTCCTCGTCGAACACCGTCATCGGTTTCCCGGAGAAACGCTGGTGCTGGCTCAAATCGAAATCGCTGCGGGCGGCGATGCCTTCGAGTTCCTGCGTGCCGAACGGGAACTTGAACAGGAGGTCCACGCAGGCGCGGGCGTAGTGGGCCAGTTCCTCGGGCTTCTGCCAATACTCCTCCAGCGTGGTGCGCGGCAGGCCGATGCTCTCGTAAAACCGGATGCGCTCCTCGACCCAGTATTGATGCCACATCTGCCAGCCCCAGTTCGGCTGCGGCTCGCCCGGATGGCCGGGCCCGGCGGGCTTGGCCACGCTGCCGTGGATGGCCTCGATGGCTTCGTCGGGCTTGATGAAAAACTCCAGCTCCATCTGCTCGAACTCCCGCGAGCGGAAGGTGTAATTGCGCGGCGTGACTTCGTTCCGAAATGCCTTGCCCATTTGCGCGATGCCAAACGGGACTTTCTGCCGCGAGGTCTCAAGCACGTTCTTAAACTGCGCGAAAATGGCTTGCGCGGTTTCCGGGCGGAGGTAACAGACGTTTTCGTCCGTCTCGACCGGTCCGTAGTGGGACTTGAACATCAGGTTGAACGGTCGAGGCGGGGTGAGCTCGCCACCGCAATGCGGGCAGGGATTCATCAAACCCGTCGCATTGAACTGCTCCGTGGCGAGGTATTGGTAAAGCTCCTTCGTCGTGAGCGGCGTCGGGTTGTTGTTCACCCGCTCTGCCAGGAAACTCATAGTGACTTCCGGATTCCGAACTAAAGCGAGGTTGGGTGCAATGCGTTTGCCCTTGCCGTTGGCCCACGCCAACAGACGCATGCTGTCCACCAGTCCCCCGGGGCAAAGCTCGGCGATGGCCTGCGCCCAGGCATTCTCCGGCATCATCTCCCAAATCTGGTCGGCGCGGACGAGCTTCTTGCATTGGCGGCATGTGCTCATCGGGTCCGCGAACGTATCCACGTGCCCTGACGCCTGCCAGATTTTCGGGTGCATGATGATCGTCGCCTCCAGCCCGGCGACGTCCTCGCGCAGGCGGGTCATGGTGGTCCACCAATGCTCCTTGATGTTGCGCTTGAGCTCGGCGCCCAGCGGACCGTAATCCCAAAAGCCGTTGATGCCGCCGTAGATCTCCGACGACTGGTAAATGAAGCCCTTGCGTTTGCACAGGGACACGATTTTTTCCATCAACGCTTCGGTTTTCGGCTCAGCCATAGGAGGGGGAGTGTTCTGGAAGGCGCGGCGGGTGTCAAGGAACGCGAAATCCTTGAACCGCCGGGTGTGGGCACCCGGCCCACAACCCGGGGAAAGAGGTGCGTTTGCAGGCCGGGGGTCCACACCCGGTGGGGAGGACTCGGGGAAGGCGGGAATTGCAGGGCGACGGAACACTGCGGGCGTGATTTTCTGCGGCCTCCGGCTACGCTGGGGCGGCGTGCAACAATTGGTTGACGACTTTCTGGTTTACCTCCGGCACGAGCGCGGGCAGGCGGAGCAGACGCAACGCACCTATGCGGCGTTGCTCGGCAAGTTCACGGCCTGGGCGGAGGAGCAGAAGCTCACCGACTGGCGCGCGGTGGAGTTGCGGCACCTGATGGCGTTCCTTCAGCACGAGCGCGAGCGCCCGCTGGCGGACGCGCCCAAGGAATCCTCCCGCCGGCTCAGCAGCGAGAGCGTGTATCTCGAGATTGCGGCGCTGCGGGCGTTCTACCGGTTCGCGGTGAATGAGAAGCTGCTGCCGGTGAACGTGGCGGAGTTCCTCTCGCTCCCGCGCCGTTGGCAGCGGCTGCCCAAATCGCTGAGCGACGCGGAAATCGAGAAGTTGCTGACGGCGGACGCGCCGGAGACGCCATCGTCACTGTGCGATCAAGCGGTGCTGGAACTGGCCTACGCCTCGGGGCTGCGCCTGGCGGAATTGCGCGGGCTGCGGCTGGAGCAACTGCATCTGGAGGCGGGTTTCGTGACGGTTATTGGCAAAGGCAACAAGGAGCGGGTGGTGCCGGTGGGCAGCAAGGCGGTGGCGGCCTTGAACCGTTATCTGGAGGCCGGCCGGCCCAAACTGGTTTCGCCGCGCTCCACGGCGGCGGTGTTTCTGACGAAGAAAGGCAGCGCCTTCGCGGCCAGCACGCTCTGGGCGCGGATCAAGCGGCGCGTGCGGCGGGCGGGCATCGAGCGCAACGTGACCCCCCACATGCTGCGGCACAGCTTCGCCACCCATCTGTTGGAACACGGCGCGGATTTGCGGGTGATCCAAGAGTTGCTGGGCCACGCGAGCATCAGCACGACGGAAGTTTATACGCACGTCACGGGCAACCGCCTGCGCGACATCCATCGGAAGTTCCACCCACGGGCGTGAGTGTTGGCGTCGGAGTCGCGGATGTGAATCTGCGGTGGGTGAATTGGCCGCGCTTTCACGAGCGCGGCGATGTTTGGTTACGCGGGCCTCGTGGCTTCAGAGCCGCAGGCGATAGAAACGCTGAGGAGTGTTGTTGGTGGCGACATCGTCCACGAACTCGAACACGCCGTTCGATCCGCTGACCGGGCCTAACACCGGGCTGCCCGGGAAGTTGAGATTCGTCGCGGCCTGCAACTGGTAGCTCCAACCCGGCTCCCCGGTCCATTGCAGATAAACCCGGCCATCGGCGAGCTTGCTGATCGCCTCGAACCGCGCGGGCTGCGGGGGGATCACTGTCAGCAGTGCGGGTTGACTGAAGGCGGCGCCCGCCACGTTGGTCACGGTCACGGTGTATTCGCCAGCGTCGCCGTCCTGGGCGTTGGCACGGGTGTAACGGCTGCCGGTGGCGTCGGGGATGTCGCCGCCGTTGAATTGCCACTGGTAGGCCAGCGGCGCGGTGCCGGAGGCCGTAACGGTGAAGGTGGCATTACTGCTCCACTTCACGGATTGACTCTGGGGATGCGCGTCAATGACGGGCGGAACATTGACCCCGAGCGTGGCATTGCTGCTGGTCACTTGCCCGGCGACGTTGATGACGTCCACCGAGTAACTGCCGGCATCGGCTGGCCGCACATTGGTGATCGTGAGCTGGCTGTCCGTGGCGTCGGCGATGGGGAAGCCGCCGAGGTTCCACTGGTAGGTCAACGGCTCCGTGCCGGTGGCCGCGACGGTGAAGGTGGCGTTGCCGCCCTGGTTGACCGTGACCGACTGGGGTTGGGTGGTGATGACAGGCGGCTGGTTCACCGTCAGCAGCGCGTTCGAGCTTGTCACGCTGCCGGCGGCGTTGCTCACCACGACGGAATACGACCCGGCGTCGGAGAGCTGGACGTCTGGCTTGGTGAAGCTGCTGGCCGTGGCCCCCGGAAGCACCGCGCCATTCCGCCGCCACTGGTAAGCGAGCGGCTCTGTGCCCGTGGCCGTGACCGAGAAGCTGGCGCTTTGCCCGACGGTGACGGTCTGGTCCTGGGGTTGAAGGGTTATGGCCGGAGCCGCGACCGGCGGGGTGGCGGGAAGCACCTGCATGGCGAGAAGGCCATTGTTGGCGCCCAGCGCATAGACGCGGTCCCCGCAGAAATCCACCGAGCCGGTGCCTGAGCCCGTGTTGTCGTTGTCCGACGCGAAGTTGGTTGAGGCCAGGAAGACCGGAGTGCCGTTGGTGGGTGTGAGGTCGTAGAGCCGGAAGTGGTTCCCGGTGGTGCCCACGTTGATGCCGCCAAGGAGATTGGGCGTGGGGCTGACGCCGATGGGCGCGACGGAGCCCGGGAAATCCGGGGTGGCGTGCGAGCGCAGCACGGCGCCGGTGCCGGAAACCAAGTCAAACCTTACCTGCCGCAGATTGTGCGACGTGGCCTTACCCCAGAAGGTGTTGTCCGAGCCGAAGGCGAGCCCCAAGCCGAACGCCCCTGTCGGCGCGTCCGCCACGGTGATCAGCTTGGAGGTGAAGTTGGTGCCGTCGGCCGTGGTCAGCAGCGCGACGACGTTGCCGCTTCGCGAGGCGAGAATGACCTGGGTGTTCGTGCCCGAACCACGGACGTCCAGTGTGTCTCCCCAGCGCTGGCTGTTGCCCGCGCCCGGGTCGCCGGCGAAGGCCATGGTGGGCACGGTGGCGGCGTTGTCGTTGGCCCAGCGGTAAAGCTTGAAGGGAACGCTGCCGCCGCTCAGCGTCAGGTTGCCGGCGTACACCGCGCCGTCCTCGGCCACGCCCACCATGAGCAGGTAATATGCACTGTTGTAACCGCCGGTGACGCCGGTCGTGTCGAGCGTCCACCGGTCGGCGCCGGTGTCGGCGTCGAGCACGTAAACGGTCGGGTTGGTGCGGCTGATGAGCACCAGCCGGCGGGTGACGGGGTTGCAGGCGAGGCCGCGCTCGGCGGGGGTCGTCGTTCCCGTGGTGAGGTAGGGACGCGATCCCGGGGCGAGGCTCCACAACTGCCGCAAGCCGCCGAAAGCGAACGCCGGGTTCACCGTGAGCGCCGCCACGCGGCTGGTGACGTCGCCGTGGCTGTTGGTGACGAGGACGCTATAGCCGCCGGCTTGATTGATCTGGACGTTGCTCAGGACGAGTTGCGATGTGGTCGCGCCGTTCAGGTTGACGCCGTTGAACCGCCACTGGTAGGCCAACGGCATTGCGCCCGCCGCCGCGACGGTAAAGGTAGCCGTGGCGCCGGCGATCACGGTGGCGTCCTGGGGATCGGCGGTAATCGCCGGGGGCGCGGTGGCGTTCAGAACGAGGTTTCGCTCATACATGTTCCCCGTGACCGCGCCGATCGCGACCGTGACCGACGCGCTGGCGGACGGGTAGCCGGCCTTGCTCGCCGTCACCGTATAGCCGCCCGGCGGGAGATCAATGAACGCATAGAACCCCGTGCCGTCCACCCACTGGCTGCGATGGACCGGACCGGTGAGGCTGACCGTGGCGTGATCGGCCCACGCCCCGCTGCCGGCGAGCGTCACGACACCCATGATGTGCCCATTGGTGGGCGACGTTTTCCACGGCAGGATCGGCACATCATCCCAGTTGGGAGTCACTTGCGCCAGCAGCGACGGACTGAAGCCGGCCCAAGTGCCGCTCGCGTACGGCACGCGGTACGAGTAGCCGCTGAATCCCTGGGCGTACTTGCCAGCGGGTGAGGGGTCGCGCGTCATCTGGAGCTGGAGAATCGCGTTCGCCAGCGAGTTCTGGTAGGTGCCGGGGCCGATGATCATGTGCCGGTTGCCGTGCCGGTCCTTTTCGTAGTTCATCCAACGCGTGTAATCGTTCGGCAGGCTGGCCCAGTTGTAGTAGGTCATCGGGACGGCCATGTCGAACAGGCCCTCCTGCATCCAACTGTCCCAGTCGGAATAGACATCGTAGTACGGCCGCGTTGCCTGAAAGGCCGCGCGCGTGGAGGCGGTGGGCGAAGGATTCCAAGTCACGAACGCGCCGGATTGTTTGATCCACGGCTTGGTCTTCTGGATGCGGGCGTACATCTGGCGGGCAAAGGCGCTAACCTGGTCGCGACGCCATTCTTTGAACTGCTCGCTGCTGGACGCCGGCTCGCCCGTCAAACCATAGCGCTCGTTGTAGCGGGCCACGCTGATGGGATTGAAGCCCTCGTCGCTCCGCTCGAAGCGAATGTAGTCGTAGTGAATGCCATCAATGCCGCCGTCCGTGCCGCCGGGTCCGGCTGTCGTCTGGAAGTTCACGAGGTCCATGTGGGCGTTCACGAGATACTGCAGAGCCTTGGGATGTCCGGGATCGAACGCGCCGTCGGCGTTCTCCTCGCCCGTCGTAGAGCCAAGGCGGGTGGGCCAGTAGTTGTCCGGGTTGGCCGGGTCGCTGTGCTCTGAATACACCACGCCCTTGCCGGTCTTGAAAACCACCGACCAGCAATGGACCTCGATGCGTTTCTTGCCACCGGTGGTGTCATGCGCGGCTTTGATCATGGCGGCCAGGGCATTGAAGTTGGCCGGAGACAGCCCGGACATGTAGGGCTCGCCCACGCCGGAGGGATAGCAAACATCGGCACGCCGGCGCACTTGAACGATGACCATGTTGCAGTTGGCGTCGCGGAGCGTGCCTTTGTTGGTCGTGCCGGGAACGCCGAGCAACGCGTCCACCTGGCTCTGGCTGAGAAACCCGGCGCCCCAGCCATCCACCCAGAAGGCGCGGTACTCCGCCGCGCGAACCGGGCCGGCAACGGCCCCCAAGATCAAGACGAGGAGCGCGGTCGCGAAGCGGGGCCGGCACGGGCGGCGGTTCATGAGTAATTTGCGATTGCCCATATTTCAGTGGTCGTGACTTGTCTGTCCGCGGGAGTCAGCCTCGTCAGAGTGAAGCAGGATTTCCCCGACCCAACCTGAACGCCATGAGGACTCAACATAGCCGCACGGAATATCCGTTCCGCTCCTGCGGCGGTCAAGGGCATTTGCCGGAGTCGCGAAGCCGCTGCCGTTGCTCAGCGGACGGCCAGCGGAGCGGTTGAAGAATTTTGTTTCCAAGCCGCGCCCAGACGCCAGAATGCGGGTGAAGAAACTATGACGTTGAACGATGCCCAACGACAGCAGATCGCCGCGTGGATTGCCGCCGGCGCGAAACTGTCCGATATCCAGAACCGCCTCGACAAGGAATTCGGCCTCCGCCTGACCTACATGGACGTCCGCCTGTTGGTGGACGATCTCAAGCTGACGCCCAAGGACGCCGAGCCGGCCAAGCCCGCCGCCGCCATCGGCGCGGCCCCGGGCAAGGCGCCGCCGCCGGCCGACACCGAGGCCGACACCGAACTGCTGCCTCCCGAGCCGCCTCCCGGCGCCGGCGGGGTTTCCGTCGTCGTGGACAAGATCGCCCGCCCCGGAGCGATTGTCAGCGGCAAGGTCAGCTTCAGCGACGGCCAGAAAGCGGACTGGTATCTCGACCAGACAGGCCGGCTGGGCGTCGTCCCGCAACAGCAAGGCTACAAGCCCTCGCCCCTGGACGTGCAAGACTTCCAATTGGCACTCCAAGACGAGCTGGCGAAGATGGGATTCTAACCTCGGACTTCCGACCGCGACACCTACTTGCCATGTTCCGTCCCGTTTGGTCCGCTTGGATTTTGAGCGCATTGCTGCTGGCCGGTTGTCACACGCCTCGCTCGGGCGACCCGCGCTATTTCCAAACCGGCGAATCCGTCGTGCTTGTGGGGCAGGAGCCCGCCCGCCTGGCGTTCTCGCCCAAACCGCCCCATCCCATCGTCGTCCGCAACACCTATCTGGCCGGCCTTCCGCAGACGGTCGTTTATCAACCCGGGCGGGATTATCTGGCGGATAACGGCGGTTACCTCTGGCGCACGCCGCAATCGCGCATTCCCGACTTCCGCACCAACATGTTGTTTGGGAAAGAGGACTTCCGCCACGACCAGTTTCCCGGCTTCGGCAATGGGCCGTTCTTTGTCTATGTGGATTACACGCACCGTGGGAAGTTCCAGCCCAAACTGGCGAAACAGGAGTTCAGCGCCGCACGGTTGCCGCGGACGCGGCATAAACTCGAGGCCGGCGAACCGCTCCGCATCGTGGCGTTCGGCGACAGCATCACCGCCGGGGGCGATGCCTCCACTCCGAAGTTGATTTTCTGGGAGCGCTGGGCCGACGCGCTCCGCCAGAAGTACCCGCGCGCCACGATTGAGGCGATCAACGGCGCGACGGGCGGCGACACCACTGCGCAGGGCTTGGCGCGGCTCTCCGAAAAGGTGATCGACCGGAAGCCTGATCTGGTACTGATCGGGTTCGGCATGAACGATCACAATCGCGAAGGTTACGGTGTGCCGCTGCCGGCGTTCACCGCGAATCTTCGCACGCTGGTGGACCGCGTACGGGCCGAGTCGGGCGCGGAGGTGGTGTTGTTCTCGGCCTTCCCGCCGAACCCGAAGTGGCACTTCGGCTCGCACAACATGGCGGCTTACGCGGAGGCCACCCGGGCGGTCGCGCGCGAAAAACAGTGCGCCTTTGCCGATGTCTTCCAGCTTTGGCAGCAGCTCAGCCGGCGCAAGAAACCCGAGGACCTGCTCGCCAACAACATCAATCACCCGAACGACTACGGGCACTGGATTTACTTCCAGGCGTTGCAGACACTGGGGCTTTGATCATCGGTTCGCGGAACGAGCACTCCGCCGGCGATTTTCTCGGGAGCCAAGACACACGCGCCTTCGTCGCCTTCTTCACGAGTGGGCGTGGTGCGTCTTTCCCGCAGGCGGGCGAGGCCGTGTCCGAGAAGCATCCAAGTTGTCACAACCGCCGTTACGCCGGCGGCGATTGGCGCGAGCCAGCGGTCCACGGGCACTGACCCCTGCCGGCCCGGAGGCAGCCGCCCGCTGAGGATCTCCCGCCCGCCCGGGAATCCGGCCTTCGCGATCACCCGCCCCGCGCCGTCCACCAGTTGCGAGATGCCCGAGCTGGCAACCCGGAAGATCGGCACGCCGTACTCCGCCGCGCGAATCGGCGCCACGCGGGCGTGCAACTCGTGCTGCCACCGCCCCCAGTCCGCCACGTCCATCGTCGGCACCACGAGCGCCTGCGCTCCCATCCGGATCAAGCGGTCGGCGACCCGCGTGTAGCTCAGGTCGTAGCAGACGCAGATGCCGATCTTGCCCCAGGGCGATTCCCATACGTTCTGCGCCGGGGCCGGCAGGCCGTCCTTGAAGAACTGAATCGGCACGCTTTTGACCTGACGGAAGACGATCTCCCCCTCCGGCCCAACCACGAACGCGGTGTTGTAGAACTTCCCGCCGACCGCCGGGTCTTTGCCTCCGACGATCAAATACCGCCGGTATTCCCGGCACCAGTGTTTGACACGCTCAGGCACGACATCCTGGAAAGTGTATTCGCTGAGCACCAGCAACTCCGCGTCGGGCGACGTCTTCACGACCTGGTTCAGCGCGGCAATGACCTCGTCGTCGGTTGGGGATTCCAGTTGCACACCTGCCACGGGGATTCCCCTGTCCTGCCCGTCGGTTGGCGTTGACCGGCGCGCCTGCCAGTTCGGTGTCAATGCCACCAGAGCGATCAACCCCAGACCAGCCAGACTGGCTCGACGCAGTGGCAGCCAAGACAAGGCCGTCGCCAGCAGCGCGGCCAGAAACCCCGCGCCATACATGCCGAGCCAGCCAGTCAGCGGCAGCAGCCAGAAGTGGTCGGAAAAGGCGTAGGCGACGTTCAGCCAGGAGAACCGCAGCGGATAAAGTTCGCTGCGGAAATACTCCAGCCCGGTCCAGAGGAATGGAATGAGCCACACCGCCCAAGCCGGTTTCCACCGTGTCAGGCAGAGGCGCGACAGCGCAACGAACAGCCCGATCCAACACGCCAGGATCAACCAAAGCACCACAGCGCCCGGCCCGAAGATGGTCCAAAAGAACCGAAGTTGCGGACCGAACGTGAGCACCCCGACCGCCAGCGCCGGATAGAACGCCCGCCGCCAAGTTTCCGCCCGCGCCATCTGGATCAGGCAGAACAGGTAGGCGACCATCAAGCCGCTCAGGCGGGGCGAGCTACAGGCCAGATGAAAGGCCAGGACAGCCGCCGCGCCGTGGATCAAGACGCGTCCGGTTGGGAGCGCTTCCGTTGGGACTGGGTTTTGCATGTTTCCTCCTTCGGGGTCATGTGTTTTTCCGCGTTGAGGCTCAAACCCGCCAAGTCGGAAGCCAGGGCCTTCGCGCGCGTGGGCGAAACCCCGGCCCAAATCTCATCAGCCACCCGGTAGTACTCCGGCAAGATCGCCTGGATCAGCTTGTGTCCGGCACTCGTCATCACCACGCGATAAGCGCGCCGATCCGTGGCCGAATCCCGCCGCGCCACCAGGCCGCGCCGTTCCAGCCGGTCCACCAGCCCCGTCACGTTTGAGCGGTGCGTGATGAGGAGTTCGCTCAGCTTGATTTGTGAAAGCCCATCGGGCTGGTCGGAGAGGAGATTCAACACGTTGAACTGGCTGGGGCTGAGGTCCCACCGGGCAAAGAACCCGCGGCTGGCGTTCCAGAGGGTGTCCGCGGTGCGGAGCAGTTGGAGCAAGGCTTCGTAGCGGAGCGAGGAGGCGGGCGGGCGGGCTTTCATGGCTATTGTTTATAGCCAGATTGTTGATATGTCAACAATAATTTTGACGGAGGCTGCAAGGCCGATCGCGGGCCGTTTCTCCCATTGGATACGCGGGGAGGCGGTGACGCCGCGTCCGACCATTCGACCTTGCCTGCCGCCCGTCTCCCGCGCCATGCTCGCGCCATGACTTCGAGAAGCAGCCGGAGAGATTTCCTGAAGGGGCTTGCGTGGACGGGCGCGGCGTTGCCGTTGACGGCCCAGGCCGCCGCCCAATCCCTCGACAGTGAACCGCCTTCGCCGCAACTGGAGAACGAGTCTTTCAGCGTGGCTTTTGACGTCAAGGCCGGGCGGTTTGCTATCAGGCGGCGAAAGGGCGAGACGTTGCTCTCCGGGGCGGTGGCCCGCGCAAACACCAGTCGGGGACAGCGCGCCATAAGTGAACCGACCTATCGCCACGCCGTCGAGACTGAGCGCGTGGAGGATCGGCTGGGCAAAGGCCGGCAGTTGGTGGTGCGCTCGACGGATGGCGTGCGGCAGTTGGATTTCGAGCTACGCATCGCGCTTTACGACGGCCAACCGGCGGTGGTGGTTGAAGCGTTCTGCCGCAATGTTTCTTCACAACCCATCACGGTGGAGAGCTTGGAACCAGTTTGCGCCGCTCGCGAGCAGGAGGGCGCGTTGCACTGGCCGGACTCCACGAAGCTACTGACAAACGGCGCGATGTACTACGACCCGGGAGTGGTCGCTGAGTTTGCCCAACCGGACTCCAAGACATGGCGCAGTTGGTGGAACATCGGGCTGTTCCGCGGCTACCGGAAGGAAGGTCTGGCCTGCGGTTACTTGGAGAATCAAACGGCACTGGGCCAGGTGACGGCGCGGCGGGAGGAGGGCGCGGCGGTTTCGTTGGTCGCCGAGTCTGTGCTGGCGAAGGGTTTCGAGCTGCGACCAGGCCAGACGGTTCGCAGTGGCCGGCTCCTGCTGAACGTCGCGCTCGATCCGTACGGGGCCCTGGAAACTTACGCAGAGTTCATGGGCCGGCTGCACGCGGGGCGCGTCGGTTCAGTGCTCAACGGGTGGTGCAACTGGTTCTTCACCTACGAGCACGTCACCGAGGAGGAGATTCTGCGCAATGCCGAGTTCGCCGCCCGGACGCTCAGGCCGCTTGGGCTCGAATACATCCAGGTGGACGAAGGTTTTCAGCGCTGGCACGGCGAGTGGGAGGGAAACGACCGCTTTCCGCACGGGATGAAATGGCTGGCGGACCGCATTCGGGCGCTTGGGCTGAAGCCGGGGATCTGGCTCGCTCCGTATGTGATTTCCGAGCCGACCGAGGTGTTTCAGAAACATCCCGAGTGGCTGCTCCGCCACCCGGATGGCCGGCTCAAGCGTGTTGGTCCGTGGCCCAGCGAGGATTCGGATTGGGCAAGGAACGAGAATCCGAAGCGCTATGGCTTGGACATCACGCATCCCGGCGCCGCCGCATGGCTGGCCAACCTGTTCAAGACCGTGGGCCGGGAGTGGGGTTACGAGATGATCAAGATTGACTTCGTGGATTGGTCGCTGCTGTCGGCGCACCGCTACCACGATCCCACCGTGTCGCGGGCGGCGGCTTATCGCAAAGGTTTCGAGATTCTGCGCCGGAGCGTCGGGCCGGATTGCCATTTGCAGGAATGCGGCCCCGCGCCGGTGACCGTGGGGCTGGTGAACAGCATGCGGATCGAGTTGGACCAGAACTACGGCTATCGGCAGCGCGCGTGGCAGCAGTACTTCGGCGAGTCCACCAGCAGCGCGGCGGCGGCGGCCAAGCGCTATTACTTCCACCGGCGCACTTGGATCAACGACGCCGACCACGTCTGCCTGAATCTCCTCAGCCTGCCGCAAGCCCAAGCGGCGGCCACCTTGATCGTGCTCACCGGCGGCAACATCCTCTCGGGGGATCGTCTGCCCGACCTGGATGCAAGTCGTCTGGAAATCCTGAAGAAGATTCTCCCGTCGTCCGGCGAGGCCGCGCGTCCGGTGGACTTGTTTGACAGTGACCGGCCCACGGCATTTGCGTTGACGCTCCGGCGGGCGTGGGGCGAATGGACGGTGGTGGGGGTCTTCAATCCCAGCGAGACGGAGACGGCCACCCGCACCCTGCCGCTGGAACGCCTCTGGCTTGACCCGGCGAAAACCTGGCTGGCGTATGACTTCTGGCTGGAAACCATGCACGGTGAGGTCACGCGCGAGTTGCGCGTGAACGTGCCGCCCGCAAGCGTCACCCTGCTGGCATTGCATGAGCGGCGCGGTGTCCCGCAAGTGGTTTCAACCGATCGTCACGTGCTGCAAGGCGCGCACGAGTTGGAGCGCGTCGTTTGGGACGCGGCGGCCAAAACGCTCTCGGGCGTCTCGCTCGGGCTGGTCGGCACGGCGCACAACGTCACCGTCCATGTTCCCGAAGCACACCCTTGGCAGCAGGGCGGTCACGCCCTCCATCAGGACCATCGCGGTTTCATCTTGAAGATGGTTGACGATCACCTGATTCGTGTGCGCGTGCGCTTCGAGGAGACGACGCGCGTGCCGTGGGCCATCCGTTTTGACGA
Source organism: uncultured Verrucomicrobiota bacterium (assembly GCA_964548925.1). Taxonomy (GTDB): domain Bacteria; phylum Verrucomicrobiota; class Verrucomicrobiia; order Limisphaerales; family MWDV01; genus MWDV01. Next base: position 13,901 of record CAZJTM010000080.1, read on the forward strand.
CTTCTTTGGCCGGCGATGACGGCTGCCACGCTTTCGGCGAAGTGGCGGCCGGTGGGTACTCGGGTCGCGATGCCCGGCGCTCAAGAAGGAAAGGTCAATCTGGTTCCCGTGGCCATGCTGCGGCATCTCCCGGCGAACGCACTCCACAGCCGGGTGGTCGCCGCCATTCCCGTGCAATGCGCGGGAGCCAGCAGATCGGGATTCGTTTGTCGCAGAAATTCCACTGTCTGCCGCATGCGAAGCTCGCCGGCATCGCACAAGTGCATTCCGCCCAAGACGGCATGCACGCGCTTCCCACCGGTGAGTTGCTGCACATGCATCAGGGTGTTGACCACCCCGGCGTGCGCACAGCCCAAGAGCACCACGCATCCTTCGCTGCTCTCGAAGAACAAAGCTTGGTCATCCAACAATGGGTCGGGCTGGTTGCCCTGTTCGTTGAGGAAAAAGGGTCCGCCCACATCCTCGAAGTCGGTTTGGCGCGGAATTTCTCCGGTGACGAACAGGCCGGGCACGACCTCCCGGAACGCTTCCGAGATGCTGGGTGTCGCCCCGAGCCGGTCCAACGCCCGCCGGCTGGCGTCCGGCATGCCAATCGAGCGCGCCGGGGTGCCGCTGGCGACGCTGTACCTGGGCGACAACGCCGCAGGGTGCAAGAACACTCTGGCGGCCGGTGACAACTTGCAGATGGCCGCCAGTCCGCCGGTATGATCGTAATGCCCGTGGCTGAGTACGATGGCGTCGAGATTATCGAGGGAACATCCCAGCATCTGGGCATTGTCGAGCAGCAACTCCGTCTGGCCGGTGTCGAACAAGACGCGATGCCCGCCGACTTCGATCAGCCACGCCAGCCCGTGTTCGGCTTTGAGTCCCTGCGTGTGAACGGAGTTTTCCACCAACACCGTGATTTGTATTTTGTCACTCATGAGGCCCATTCAAAAGTTTGCGGAAGCGCCGCGTGAGGTTACGCGGCCTAAAGGAACCGGGCAATTGCTCACTGATTGTAGGCCGGCTGCTCTGAGCCGGCGGAAGTTTTGAAAGTGCCTCCATGGATTTGCATGAACTTACCTTGAGCCCGGGCTTTGAGTTCGCCGGATTGAGTGATTTCGGCCGCCAACTGAAAAAGTTCGTGCCAGGAAGATTCCACCCAGGCGCGCACGATGAGTTCTTCGGCGACCTGCACCGGCGAGCGATAGCGCACGTGCAGGTCGCCCGTCAAGGCCCGGATGCCGTGCGCAAAAAGGCAATTGGTCATCGCGCCGTCCAAGAGCGCTGCCACCACGCCGCCGTGCATCATCCCGGCATAGCCTTCGAGCGTTGGATTGCCAAGGAACACCGCGCTGACACTGCCGTCGGACGCGGCGGTGTAACGCAATGCCAGGCCCATCGGGTTAGAAGCGCTGCACACGAAGCAAAACGGATGGGCATCTTGCCGTGTCTGGGCGTGCTGCCCTGTGCCGGCTGCCACTGAGGTGGAACAAAGCATGTGTGTGTTCAAGCAAGCCCGATACCACGGTGCTCCAGCGCAACAGCCCGGTGCCGAGCCTCAGTGAAACAAAAGAAGAGAGGTCTTCGACCACACCACTGACTCCGGCGCGGGCTTTCCCTTTCGTCACTGCGTGGCATACTGAGCGCGGACAAGCACATGGATCACAGCTTTTGCCATCAAGTCATTGACTCGGTCCCGGACGGCGTGTTTACCGTGGACGCCGAGTGGCGGATCACGTCGTTTAATCGCACCGCCGAGCAGATCACAGGGGTCTGCCGGCAGGAAGCCATCGGACGGCCTTGCTGTGAGGTGTTCCGAGCCAGCATCTGCGAAAGCGCCTGCGCCCTGAAGCAAACCCTCGCGACGTGTCGCTCCATTGCCAACAAGGTGGTTTACATTGTGACCGCGCGGGGAGAGCGCATTCCCATCAGCATTTCCACCGCACCCATCAAAGATGCGCACGGACAGGTCGTCGGCGGGGTGGAGACTTTTCGGGATTTGCGGCTGCTGAGCCAGTTGCGCGAGGAGATCGTCCAGCAAGATTCGTTTTCCGACATCATCGGACGCAGCAAAGCCATGCGGCAGATTTTCGAGCTCCTGCCGACGATCGCCGAGAGCGACAGCACGGTCTTGCTGGAAGGCGCGAGCGGGACGGGGAAGGAGTTGTTTGCCCGGGCCATTCACCGGCTGTCCGGTCGCTCTGGGAAGAGATTTGTCGCCCTGAACTGCGGGGCGTTGCCGGACACGCTCTTGGAGAGCGAGCTATTCGGTTACAAGGCCGGCGCTTTTACCGACGCGCGGAAGGACAAGCCCGGTCGGTTTGCGCTGGCCGAAGGGGGGACGCTGTTCCTCGACGAGATCGGGGACATCTCCCCCGCGATGCAGACGCGGCTGTTGCGTGTGCTGCAAGAGCGGACTTATGAGCCACTAGGAAGCGTGGATTCGGTGCGCGCGGACGTGCGTGTGATCGCCGCCACGAACAAGTCTCTGGATGCGTTGGTGCGGGAAGGCAAATTCCGGGAAGACCTGTTTTATCGCGTCAACGTCGTGCGGCTCGAATTGCCGGCGCTCCGCGACCGCCGGGAGGACATCCCGCTGCTGATTGATCATCTGGTGACGCGTTTCAATCGCATGAAAAGCCGTGACATCGCCGGGGTTTCGGATGCGGTTCTGGCGCGGTTGATGGAATACGACTTTCCCGGAAATGTACGCGAACTGGAGAACGCCTTGGAACACGCCTTCGCCTTGTGCCGTAGCGGCGTCATTGAGGTAAACCACCTGCCTCCCAGGTTGCGTGGCGATGAAACGCCGGGCAAATCCGGCTTGCCCAGTGGCTTGACCCTGGCCGAGATGGAGAAATTGCTCATCCGCGACGCGTTGCGGCGGAACGACGGCAATCGGGCGGCAGCGGCACGGGAACTGGGGGTGGATGCGAGCACACTCTTCCGCAAGGTCAAGTCCCTGAAACTGCAGTCGCCGGAACGGGAACGCCGCCGTTAGCAATCTCGCATCGCTGCCCGATTCATCGTGGCGATTTGCCACGACGGGGATGCTGGACCGCCGCAATTCGCCACGGTTGACCACGTGGGCGACGACCCGCGTTCTTCGCCAAACAAGCCATTTTCCGCATCGTCCGCCCATTTTCTCGCCGCCTGCGGCTGCTTGGTACACGGCTTGCGCTGCATCGCGCCAGCGCACCGCGTCCAAACGCGGAGCGTTTGACTTGACACAACCCAATGCCCCCATGAGTACTCGCCCCACTGCGATGTCCAGCGGCGCCGCTGCCGCATTTCTTGCCCTTGTCCTGCTTTGCATTGCGGCCGGGCCTGGCATGGCGCAACCGGAGATTCACCAATTGATCGCGCGCCTGAACCTGCCCCCCACTGCGGAGACGTGCCTGCTCTGCCATCGAACCGGGGGCTTGGCGGGGCAGGATGTTGCCGGCCAGATCATGCATTCGTCACACTGGACCTGGACGCACACAAACCGGCCCGCAGGGCAGGCGGCGCAAGTCATGGGCAAGCGGAATATCATCAACAACTACTGCATCGCCACCGCCTCCAACGAACCGCGTTGCACGAGTTGTCACATCGGCACTGGCTGGCGGGACAATACGTTCGATTTCAGCAATCCCAAGAACATTGACTGCCTCGTTTGTCACGACACGACCGGGACGTACACGAAGACACCCACCGGCGCGGGCATGCCCGACCCTTCGCTGAACCTGACCAACATCGCCGTGCTGGCGGGCAAGACGAGCCGCGCGACCTGTGGCGCCTGTCATTTCTACGGGGGCGGCGGCGACGCGGTGAAGCACGGCGATCTGGACTCCAGCATGACAAACCCGACGCGCGAACTTGACGTCCACATGGGCGTGGATGGCGCCAACATGAACTGCGTGGATTGTCACCAATCCTTGGAGTCCAACGCCACAGCGCATGATTTGGTGGGCTCGCGCTATTCCAAGCCGCTTCCGGACAACTGGCTCTGCGAAGACTGTCATTCGCCCACGCCGCACTGGAATAGCAAAGATGGGGCTTACTACAACGCCCACACCGGTCGCATCGCCTGCCAGACTTGCCACGTGCCCCATTTTGCCCGGGGCGGAAAAGCCACGAAGATGACGTGGGACTGGTCCACCGCCGGCATCAAGGGCACCAACGGCGCTGTCCAGCAAATCAAGGACGCCAATGGCGACGTCATCTACGACACCATGAAAGGCACCTTCACTTGGGCCAAGGATGTTGTTCCGGAATATGTGTGGTTCAACGGCAGCGTGATATGGACGGAGCTGGACGATAAAATCAACCCAGCGCGGATGCTCACCCTGAATCAGTTGCTGGGGAGCAAGAACCAGGGCCGGGCGCGGATCATCCCCGTGAAGCGATTCACCGCCGTGCAGCCGTACGATGCCGCCAGCAACACCCTCGTCATCCCACATCTATTCCCTCTCAGCGCCAACGATACGGATGCCTACTGGAAAGGCTACAACTGGACCAACGCCATCTATGCGGGCATGGCTGCGGTAGGCAAGACTTTTAGCGGCCAGCTCGGCTGGGTGCGGACGGAGATGTTTTGGGTGCAAAACCACATGGTCGCTCCGAAGGAACAGGCGTTGACCTGCTTGGACTGCCATTCTCCCAATGGACGCATCCCCTTCGCAGCCCTGGGCTACGAATCCAATCGCGTCGCCCGCCTCCAGAACCTCAGCATGATCGTTGGCACGGACCACGCCGGCCGGTTTGGCGCGAGCTACCGGGGATCGGCTTCCTGCCTGGAGTGTCACCCGGGCAAGGATGCGGAGGTCATGGCGAGCGTGCATTACACTTGGCGCACAACCAACTCGCATCTCGCGTATCCCGGCGGCGGAGCGCACGGCATGATTGACCGGTTCTGCGGATTAGTGGGCTCCAGCGCCATGGTGAACTACTTCGCCGACCTGGGCGCCTACAAGGACTCCGGCGCGTGCGGCAAATGCCATGTCGGCGACTCGCTTCCCTTCCCCAATCCGGCCACCGGTCAATACACCCAAAGCCAGAAAGACGGCGTGGATTGCCTGATCTGCCACGCCAGCGAGGGCAACTACGACATGAACGGCGACGGGCTTTACACCGACGCAGACTCCGATGCCGGCCATCGGTTGTTGACCACCAACTCGGTCACGGGCCGGCGCGCGTGGTTCCAGGATCGCTCGCTGCGCGCGGCGGAGAGCGTCGGCGGCAAGGTCGGCGTCGCCCAATGCCTGCGCTGTCACGAGCACGGGCAGGCGGCGCCCGACTACAAGCGCGGCACACCCTTCACGCCGCAGCACGACGTTCACGCCGCCGCCGGCTTGCTTTGCACCGACTGCCACAAGGAAGACCATCACAAGATCGCGCGCGGCTCGCGCGTGACCGACATGCATGCCTGGGAACGGCAAAACGTGGAGGTGGATTGCGCCAACTGCCACAGCGGTTCCGCGCCGCACAAGTCCCCGGCGCTTGCGATGCTCAATCAGCACACGTCGCTGATCGCCTGCGAGACATGCCACATTCCGTGGACCTCCGGCGCCGCGCGCCGCATCTGGGCGCCGACCTTCGGGGTCACGAACGGGCCGGAGGCCAACGTGCCGGTGTTCGACGCCGCCATCGGCCAGTTCAAACCCCACAGCACCTACAGCACCGCCTACAACCAGCGGCCCGCTTATCGCTGGTTCAACGGCAATGAGAGTATGCTCGCCGAACCGCTCCATGACGTGAACGCGTGGGATTCGCGTGTCGCCACCAAGGCCACGTCCGGCGCGAAGATCTATCCATTCCGCCCCATCGTGAACGGCATGGTCATGGATCGGCGCGGATTCGGTTACGACCCCAACTACAACGCGAACTTCACCATGCTCGCCGCGATGGACGCAATGGCCGGGCCGCTGAAGCAAATGGGCTTCATGCGCCCGAGCGGCCTCACGCCACAGGAGCGTGCCGTGCTGGCCCAGTTCCCCAACCTGCTCAGCTTCGACGTGGAAACCTACACCCGCACCGGCGACATCCGCGAAGCGATCAATGTGGGCTTGGGCCGGATGGGGATGATGATGGCGGGCCAGGACGCCTTTGGCGTGCCGGCCGCCGCGCTGGCAGCGGCGGGGGCGAACTTCTGGAGCGGCGATTTCTTCGGGCTGGACCTGCCCAATAATCCGATGGACCCGCTCTTTGATCCGATGGCGCCGCCCACCGAGCCCACCGGTTCGTTCATCAGTCTCAGCCACGCAATCAAGCGGAACGGCGCGTTGAACTGCGCGGACTGCCATTCGCCCTCGGGCGTCATGGACTTCAAGGCGCTCAGCTATCCACCCGAGCAGATCGCCTATCTCCAGGGTCTGCTGCAAGCGGTGCAGTCATTCACTTTCGAACTAACGGTCGAAGGACTCAAACTCCGCTGGGCCTCTGTTCCCGGACGCACCTATGAACTGGTGACCACGACCGACCTTAACTCCGGATCATGGGAGAAGGTTGGCAACCCCTTCGTCGCAACTGGTCTGTCGGTGGAGACGGTCGTTCCCCAGGCTCAACTACGCGCCGAGGCCCGCCGCTTCTTCCGCATTCGCCAAGCTGCCCAATAGCCGGCTTCCTGTCATCGAACGACCGCGTACTGCCCGGCTCTCCTGTCATGGGAGCCGGGCTTCTATTCTCCTTCCTGCGGTCGGGACCATTGCAGAATGCCATTGACAGAGTGGCCCGGGATGAGTTCCGCATGCCGGGTTGTTGGGGGGGCTGCATTCTCACGGCAATTGCCGCCGCCAACGGAAACCTCGGCGCAACCCCGCATGAAACCAACGGCTGCAAATCCCATCACCATGACCAACCCTCTTGCTCCAAACAAACCCACGCTCTGCATTGCCCTGCCGGTCATGGGAGGCCGGCTGCACGGACACTTCGGCGGCTGCCGCGAGTTCGTCTTTGTCGAGGCTGATCCCGAAACCCGAACCATCCGGGCCACGCGCACCGTTCCCGCGCCGCCGCATCAACCGGGTTTGTTCCCGCTGTGGCTGCGCGAACTGGGCATAAACGCCAGCACGCTGTTCCGAAAGATCAAGGGGCAGAGAAACTTCAGGGCTGAATTCTCGCGTGCGGTCGCATGGGATGCAGTCGGAGCATTGTTTGTCTTATTCAGGTGCTGGCTTCGCGCAAAGGCATCCTTGCATATTGAGCATCACACGCTCAAAATGCACGCAACGTGAAAACGCTGGAACGTCCTGACTTGCTGGCGGGTATCGAGGCGCGCTTCCGTGCCAATCCCGTGGTGCTGCTCTTGGGGCCGCGGCAGTGCGGCAAGACGACGCTGGCCCGGCAATTCGCCCGGGGTCGTGAGGCCGAGTACTTCGACTTGGAATCCCCCGCCGACGTGGCGCGCCTTTCCCAGCCGATGACCGCGCTGGAACCTCTGTGCGGTTGGGTGGTGATTGATGAGGCGCAGTTGAAGCCGGAACTCTTTGGGATACTGCGCGTGCTGGCGGATCGGCGCCCGTTACCGGCGCGTTTCCTCCTGCTGGGAAGCGCGTTCCCGGACCTGGCGAGCCGCACGGCGGAATCTTTGGCGGGGCGCGTCGCCTTGGTGCGCATGTCGGGCTTCGATCTTTCCGAGGCGGGCGCGAAGGCGCTGCGACCGCTGTGGTGGCGGGGCGGATTTCCGCGTTCCTTCCTTGCGGAATCCGATGCTGAGAGCCGGCAGTGGCGGGCGGACTTCATCCAGACGTTCCTCGAGCGCGATTTGCGGCGTTTCGGCGTGCAAGTCGCGCCCACGGCGCTCCGGCGGTTCTGGAACATGGTCGCGCACGCTCACGGCCAGATTTGGAACGCCTCCGAAATCGGGCGTTCGCTGGGGGAGGCGCACACGACGGTGAAGCGGCATCTGGACATCTTGTGCGGCGCGTTCGTGATGCGGCAACTGCCCCCGTGGTTCGAGAACCTCGGGAAACGGCAGGTCAAATCGCCCAAAATCTACCTGCGCGACAGTGGTTTGCTCCATGAACTGCTGGGCATCGCCTCGTTTGCCGCGTTGGAATCGCACCCCAAGCTCGGAGCATCGTGGGAGGGATTCGCTCTGGAGGAAGTGCTGCGGGTGACGGGCGACCGCGAAGCGTATTTCTGGAATACCCAGGGCGGCGCGGAACTTGACCTGCTCGTGTTTATGAACGGAAAGCGGTTCGGCTTCGAGTTCAAATATGCGGACGCCCCGGTCGTGACGAAGTCCTTGCACGTGGCGCACGCCGACTTGAAGCTCAAACGCGTGTTTGTTGTGCATCCCGGCGACAAGTCCTATCCGCTCACTGACTGGGCCGAGGCTGTGGGCATTCGCGATTTGAAAGCGCGCCTGGAAACGCTGCCGTGAGCCGATGGCCACCCACCCTCCCTAACTCAAGACGCTGAAGCTCAAGGGCTGAAAGCCCGGCAGAGGATAGCCCAGGGCAACGCCCTGGGCTGATCGTCCAACAAAAATCCAAGCCCTGAAGGGGCGGCACAAGCCAGTGGTCACGCCACAGGGTCTTGTTTGGCCTTGTCCCAGAATTCTTTGATGGCCCGGTGTAGGTCGGCGCGGGCTTGGGGGTAGTTGTCGAGGGTACGCTTGGGAATCGTGCGGTGATGGGCGACGCAGTTGCGGACGCGCTCGACTGGTTCGAGCAACTCTTGCAGGCCAGCGATGAATCCGGCGTGGTCGTCGTTGCGGATGGGCAGATGGTCGAGGGCTTCGCGCAAGCCTTCAAACGAATCTTTCTCGCGGATGAGTTCCAGCAGGTTCGTGAGCTTGGTTTCCGCCGGAGTGTTGAGCGCCAGATATTCGTTGAACAGGATGTGGAACAACTGGTTCTCGTGACGTTGCTGAAGGTCCTCCGGGCGCGGCGGTTCGTCCTTGGGCGTGGTTTTGAGCGCGGTGCGGGCGAGGAACGTATGCGGCTCATCCGTGTAGGCGTGGAGGAAGATGAAGGACAGCACTTCGCGCAAGGCCATTTCGATTTCGTAAATCTCCTCGGCGAGCTTCCGGTGTTCCGCGCGGGCCACCACGTCCTGAAATTTCAGCGTATGGCGGATGCCGTTCTTGCCGTCGCCCGCGATTTTGGCGAGTTCCGACGCGAAGCCAGCGAAGACAGGCGCGAGGTCTTCCGCCGTATCCGCGAACAGCGTGACGCGATGGAGCTTCAACCCTGCGCCGGCTTTGCCATTCGGAATGTTGGTGACGGATTCGATGCGGAACATGCCGCGCAAGATTTCGTCGTCGGGCGGGTCATCGAACACGTCGGCGTAGGCTTGGCCGAGGGCGGCAACCAGCGTGTCGAGGACGACGGTGGTTTCGTCGGCCAGAACGAGGTAGCGGGTTTCGTAAAGCATGGTCGTTACGAGTTTCGCTCCGGGTTCGCGGGGCGGCCCAGCAGTTCAGATTCGAACCACGCTTTGGCGGCGGCCCATTCGCGGGTGGCCTCGGCCCGCAGACGGCGTGCAGTTTCGCGCCGGCGCACGACTTCGGCGGCGATGGTTTCTTGAACCTCACGTTTCGGCAAAGGCACGAGAATATTCCTCAATTCCGGTTCAGTGATTGCCGGGTAATTCCCGCCGCTGCTCCGTTGGAGCATTTGTTTCAGGCAAAGTTGCGATCTCAGGACACACCAGAGATACGTGGGGTGGATCGAAATATGGCGAAGGACTGCAAAGCCGGTTGAAGCGATGCAACCATCCAGGCTCGAATCAATCACGGCAATTGAACCGTGATGCGGTCGGGTCAGGCTGACGATGATGTCCCCGTCCCGCACACGAAGCCGGGCGCGACTCGGCGCTTCGGAAACCGGGGTGTTGATTGCAGACGCCTCGCCCGTCTGAGGCGACACGCTGCTAATCTCTATGTAACGAAAGGACTCTTGTTCGGCTTCTTCAGGCTGCCACGTTTCGGAAGAGAACTCTGCGAGGCGACCAAGTTTCGCGTGCGTGACCTTCGCGATCTCGTCCGTGATATGCTGGAACTCAGGGTTGTGAAAATGGGCGTCAAGTCGCGACTTCGTTTGTGCCCGGCGAATGGCAAAGACGCGGCGGGGATTGGCCGCCGGCGGGGTGAGGCCCAGTTGCTCCAGCAACCAGCCATCGAGACTGGTCAGCAACGCATCCGCTTCCGCCAGCTTGCGCTGGCGGGCAGCCCGCGCCTTTTCGACCACCTGCATAAGTCGGCGTTTCTCCGCTGGGTTCGGCAGGGGAATCAGTAACTCGCGGAGTTCCTCGGCGTTCACATTGGCCATGCCAACGATATGGCGGCTGACACGGTCAATTTGCGCGCGGCCAGCGGGCGCGTTCAGAAACGTGGAAACGAATTCCGGGATGACTTCGCCGCTGAGTCGGACGCGAATGAGGTAGGAGGCGAACACCCAATCGCCCGGTTCGCGGAAGACCTCGCATTTGCCGACGAGCTCCTTGGAGTTTGTCCGGTTGAAAAGCAAATCGCCGGAGTGAAGTCGGTAACGTTCCAAGTCTTCTTCGCCGAGTTGAATGTATTTCAGGTCAGCCAAATCCCAGCCGTCGGCTTGCAGATTGTTCATCCGCAGCATTGGCACGCCGACCTTTTCCTCGGTGGCGCGCTCCGAGATGCCGTATTGAACCAGCGTCGTGAGCTGGCCCAGCGGCTTCAGCGGAAACTTGGGCGCGGCATACAGCCGGGCGACGATAACGGACGCCGCCGCATAGCTGGCGTCGGCTCGCTCGTGGATTTCGCCCCGCCGGACCGCAAAGCATTGCGGCTGGCCCGGTCGGGCGGGGCTTAGACGAAAAATGGTCGCGGGTCGCGCTCGAATTGGCGGTATTGCCGCTCCACTTCCGGCAACTGGTTGTCGCATTTCCGGCCCGTGCCGTCGTAGCCAATGGTCTCGGGCG